>CAMKFB010000025.1 GCA_946411735.1 uncultured Selenomonadales bacterium | reverse complement strand
ACTCGGCAGCAGCTCTTGATGATAACTCGCATTTTTGCCCTCGAATCCGATCCCTATTTTAAAACATATGCACACCATCGACAGCACAAAAAACAATACGACCGCCGCCGCGTATATTTTCGGTTGATACGGATTCCAATCATCGAGCTCGGAGCGCGCAATTAAATTCATCAGCTCGAGCGACTCGCCTTCGGGCTCATCATAAAATCTCTTCACGGTCAAAAATCCGACATCGCCGTCACGCCCAGAGGATTGCCCACAACGCATTGGTTGAGCGCCTTGAGTACGTCCTTTTCGGGCTTGCCGAGTATCCAGCCCAATATTTTTATCTCCGCGTACATCATCAGCCGCTGATCCCGATTTTCCTTGCTGCTCGCATAATTCAACTGTTTGTACTGCTCCAGCTTCTGATTGTATTGCGCCGTGACTTCCTGCACCCGCCGCATTTTTTCCGGCACCGTGCTGTATTTTTCGATCAGTTCTTTCGCATCGTTGCGCAATTGCTCCGCCATCGTTAACACCTCCGTCGACATTATACGCGCGCTCGATGAAAGTATATTGTATTTTGAGCTGCCGCCTATATACAAACCATAATCGGACGGTTATAATTGCAAACGTTTCAAGCAAACACCAGATTTTTTGAAGGAGAGATTTTCAATGGCAGACATGAAGAAGTACGTTGAGGATGTCCTTGCACTCGTCAAGCAGCGCGATCCCGATCAGCCCGAGTTCCATAACACCGTCAAGGAAGTTCTCACGACCATCGTGCCCGTCCTCGAGAAAAATCCGAAGTATGCGGCGGCGAAAATCCTCGAGCGCATGGTCGAGCCCGAGCGCGTGATCACCTTCCGCGTGCCGTGGCAGGACGACAAGGGCGAAATTCAAATCAATCGCGGCTACCGCGTGCAGATGAACAGCGCCATCGGTCCCTACAAAGGCGGCTTGCGCTTCCATCCGTCGGTCAACTTGTCGATCCTCAAGTTCCTTGCGTTCGAGCAGGTCTTCAAAAATTCGCTGACGAGCCTGCCGATCGGCGGCGGCAAGGGCGGCTCCGATTTCGACCCGAAGGGCAAATCCGATTCTGAGGTTATGCGCTTCTGTCAATCGTTTATGACGGAGCTCTTCCGCCACATCGGACCGCATACCGACGTGCCGGCGGGCGATATCGGCGTCGGCGGGCGCGAGATCGGTTTCCTCTACGGGCAATACAAGCGCATTCGCGACGCTTACGACGATGCGGTCTTGACCGGCAAGGGTTTAATGTACGGCGGCAGTCTTGCGCGCACTCAAGCGACCGGCTACGGGCTGCTGTATTTCGTCAAGAATATGCTTGCCGACAAAAACGATTCGATCGCGGGCAAGACGGTCGTGGTGAGCGGCGCGGGCAATGTGGCGATCTACGCGATCGAGAAGGCGCAGGAATTTGGCGCGAAGGTCGTGACCTGCTCCGATTCCAACGGCTATGTGTACGATCCCGAGGGCATCAAGCTCGATGTCGTCAAGCAGATCAAGGAAGTCGAGCGCGGACGCATCAAAGAGTATGCGGCGCGCGTGCCGAGCGCGGAGTATCACGAGGGCTGCAAGGGCGTGTGGACAGTCAAGTGTGATGTGGCGCTGCCTTGCGCGACGCAGAGCGAGATCGATCTCGAGTCGGCGAAGATTTTGGTCGGCAACGGCGTCAAGCTCGTGGCGGAGGGCGCGAATATGCCTTCGACGCTCGAGGCGATCGAGTGCTTCCAAAAGAGCGGGATCATGTTCGGACCGGCGAAGGCGGCTAATGCGGGCGGCGTTGCGACGAGCGCGCTCGAGATGAGCCAGAACTCGATGCGTCTGTCGTGGACGTTCGAGGAGGTCGATGCGAAACTCGAGGGCATCATGACCAACATCTACAAGAACGCGAAGGCGAATGCCGAGAAGTACGGCGAGCCGGATAACCTGGTAATGGGCGCCAACATCGCCGGCTTCGTCAAAGTCGCCGACGCCATGATGGCTCAGGGGCTCGTGTGATCGACCGTCGACCACATAAAAAAGGCTCCGCGCGGAGCCGTCAATAGAAGTTCAGTCCGTCGAGAGATCGGCGGGCTTTTTTATTTGCCGTAGAGCCGTTGGACAAGGAGATCGACGGCGTTGAAAGCGGCTTTCTGCAGAGCGTTGTGGACGCTCGTCTGACTGACTTTGACAGTGCCGATCATGAAAAATTTTTCGTCGAGACTGACGTTGGCACTCTTGGACTTGCCTTCGCCCTTGGCAGCCATCAAAATTTTGCCCGTCTCGACATCCATGATGCGCGCGACGATGTGACACTTTACGGTTCTAACCTTGACGATCGCTTCAACGTTGAAGTCGACGACCATATCAACGACATTGCCGTAGATCAGATATCGAACGCCGAGAATCTCGCCGAGCCTCCGCGCGGTGTCGGGATCGATCAAACCGGTAACGTTAAGCCCCTCGTCGGCAATCAGCGCATCGACAATGTCCTTATCCATAACGGTGAATTTTTTGCTGTCGATCAAGCGGGCAATAATGTACTCCGACGAAGCGCGCTCGGCGTTCATAAGGTCGACGTCGGGATCGGATGTACCCTCGTGAGTGCCGAAGTCCATGACAGCGACGCTTGCATCAGGTTCAATCGACACCGCTTCGACTGTCGAAAACATCATCAACATCGTTAAAAATGCGATTATTGTTTTGTCCATGGCTTAAAGAACAGCTTATGAATGTCAGTGACCATCGCATCGACAATCTTTTGGGCAGCGTCCTCGAGCGCCTCCGAATACATGTCGGAAGTCATTTTCGATGAGCCAAACTTAAATGCCCCGACCTGTGTCATAGTTTTTTTGTCGGAGCCGGTGACGATCTTGCGCCAAATAACTTCTCCGGTCGCCGCCTCGATCACTCGCAGATCGGTTTGAATGCCCAATGCCGATTCTTTCTGGTGAAAATATAAACCACCGCCTCCGGAATTAAAGTTTAATTCGTCTTCGAACAGATCACTGCCCATATTGATTATGGTCCCTTGGATCAAAAACTGCGCTCCATGATCTCGCCCGATTGCTGAGGTAATGGTCGGCGAAATAACTTGACCGATCTCGGCGGTCGCAATCGCCTCGGCAAGTATCGGATCGAAGCCCGGTCCTTCAAACAACGCATTGAAATTGCCTGCCCTCAAGCCGATTTTGGCATTGTCGACATCTCTGATTTTCTCTTTGTAGAGTTGAATCTCCATGTCGTGCTCGATCGGCTTGGTCTCTCGAAGATTGAATTTCTCGGTCTTAAGCATTTTCTCAATGACGAGATCGGACAACGCCGACGCCGCGTCGATCGATTGAAAGCGCGTGTCGTTCGAGAACTTCATAAGAATACACGTTGGATTGCTGTAACTTATAGCGAATGCCGTCGACGAAAAGATCATCGTCAACGCCGCCGCAAACAGGGTGAGCAATTGTTTCATTTCGAGTCCGCCTCTTTCTTATTGCGTTTCGTTTTATCCTTCAATCCCTCGGGCAACGACAAATACGTTTGATCAGGCGTGGTTGAGAACTCGGTGATCTCGACAATCGTTTTCTCGTAATCTTGAATGCCCGTAGCATCCTCGGTGTAATTGAACGCCGCAATCTTCACCATCCGATCGCCGTCGAAGTAATACCGAACGGCGTAGTGAGTATTATTCTTTTGTCCGGCGAAATCCTCGAAAGTAAGACCACCGGGAAGGAAACCTGAGCCGATGAATTTGTACTCCGGCGTGTCGGGCGTGTCAATAACTCGGTCGGGCGGGAGAATCGCCGTCAAGGCTTGTGCAAGATCGGGACTGCCGTAATTATATTCGTCGAGAAGTTTATCGTACGGGCTCCGAGTATCGTTTTTAGTGTCGTTGGCTTTGATGCTCGAAGAGTACTCACCGAACATCCCGAGCTTGCTGTAATATCTCTTCTGACCGTCAGAATCGTAATTCCAATAAAAATTGTAAACATCGTCATCTTTTATCAAAGTGCAGAGGCTCAGTTCTTTTTGTTCTCTTTGTTGAGTCTCCATGCCCGCGCTTGCCGTTTTGAATCGATAAATCTCGGTATACGGCGCAAAATTTTTTTCGACGTACTTGTTTTCGCCGCCGACGACGATGATTCCGCTGACGATCCGACGCTCGAAATTGTTGCTCGCCAAGTCTTCAAAGGTTCCGGTTCCGAACATGTTCCCTTTCAAGAAATGCAGCTCCTTATTGGTACGACGCGAAAGCGGCGTAACGATATTATATTTGAGCGTGAAGCTCTTGTTGCTCATTGCATCGCGATACATGTCGATTTTGGCTGCGTCGCCGGTCGGAGAGAAGAGGAACGAACCGAGCAACAATGCCGTCAAAAATTTTTTCTTCATCACTTGGTGCCTCCCAATTCTTCGACGAATGCAGGTTGTCTGATCAAATCACTCATGGTGCCCTTATCGGCGGAGTATACTTTGACTTTCTTTTTGATCGCAAATGCATCGGCGGGAACGTCGGAGGTGATTGCTTTAATCGTCATAGTGTTAAGCATCGTCTCCTCACCGTTGCGGAGAAAATATTTTTGTATAATGGCGAGCCGCCCGTTCTCGTAGAGCATGTCGTACGCTTCCTGAGCAATGGTTGTGCCGGCGAGAGATTTTATGTCGACGATGTATCGATCGCAATCATAATTCTTTTTGTCGACGGTACGAGTGGTGCTTTCGTTGAAATATGGAGCCGAAGTTTTTATGCTCTCCGCGCGGAAAGAATCATCCCAAAAGAAAACGGCGATCTCATCGGGCAATGCAAGCTCGTTGCGGACATTCGTCCAACCTTCCGCCGGATTCAAGTTCGGAGATTTTAAATCGGCTTCAGGGAGAACCAAATAGGTTCTCACGGTCGGATTATGTAATGAAAACGGATTCTCACGAATTATTTTTTCCGACGTAAAGATATAGTACTTCCCGTTTTGATAGAGAACGTTGGGGAGCTTATCCTTCAATTTTGTTTTCAATACTCGGCTGCCATCTTTGCCCGCTAAAATTTTATTATGTTTTTGTCGGAAGCGTTCTCCCCAAACGCCTTTGAAGTAGCTGTAAGTTTCGTACTCGACGTAGAAATTGCCGCTCCGAAACATCTGCCGGTACTGCTCCGCCGCCGCTTGCTCCGCCGAGACCTCCGCCGTTGAGATCGTCAGCGCCGTCAGGACACTCGCCGCTCCGAGTGCCGCCGCTTTCAACCACCTCAAAAATTTCTTCCTCATAAAATCACTCCTCCTCTCAACGTGAAAATTATATACGGGGGGGGGGCCGCCGTGTTAATAACTTCGCTAAAAAAGTTTTTCGAGCAAAAAAAGACGGGCATGCTCTGCCCGCCAACGATATGGAAAATTTTTTTACATCGCCGATTGCTCCGCCGTCGGAGGCTCAACGCCCGGGTGCTGAGCCGCGTTCCAATGCTCCGCCTCTACGTACACCGGCATCGGCGCCAACGTCACGTTCGGCGCTACCATCCGCGCGGATTCGATCGCTCGATGCGCTCGATCAATCGCCAACGCTCCCGACTTCATCAGCTTGTCCGTGTTGTGGAAGCCGTAGCTGTTCTCCGCCGCCAACCAATCCCAATACCATTGCGCCTCTCTGATCAGTAAGCGCGCCTCCGCCAACTGCTCCGCGGTCGCGCCTGCCGCTGCTGCCGCTTGGATCGTCAGATGCGCTTGAGCACACGTCTGACCCGCTATCCGCTGCAGTTTGAATGTGTTGTCGTTGATCGTCTTCACCCGCGCGATCAATGTCTCCGTACTCTCGTCGTGGCACTTCAGGCATGATTGCTCCGTCGACTTCAACGGATTCGTCATCCAATGCGACGTGTACTTCTGACCGTTCTCGCGCATATACGGCATATGGCAGTCGACGCACGTCACACCCGCGTCGTGGTGCACACTCGTAACCCAGTTTTCAAACTCGGGATGCTGCGCCTTCAACATCATCGCCCCGCTGTCGGGATGAGTCCAATCGCCTTTGAACGCGCCGGCTTGCCCCGACTGATAGAATTGGAACTCATCCTCGGGATCAAAGCCGTTGTCCCAAGGATGATTCACTCGTCCGTCCTCAGCCATAAAATAATACTCGTTGTGACACTGACTGCAGACGTAGCCGCGCATGTCGTTGTGCGGCGCGTTGTTCACGTCGACGCCTCGACGCGCCATCGCCTCTACAAAGCCCTGTTGATACACCCGCAATTGCATCGTCTCGGGATCGTGGCACGTCGGGCAGCCGAACCAATCCTCCGCGCCCATCGGCGCCATGATCTCCGCGATCGGTTTCGACGCATACTCCCAACCCGATTGCTTGAAATAAACATCGTACATATATGAGCCCTTGCACGTGATGCACGAACCCTTCTGCGGCGGCAGGCGGAGCGTCGTCACAAAATCTTCGCCCGTGTACGTGTGACCGCGCGCCACATCGTATTGCACCGCAAATTTATATCCCTTGAAATTCTCCAGCATCTCGGGCTGCTCCTCGAGATACGATACATGCGCCAACGACCCGCCGTAACCCGTCGGCGACGGCGTCATCTCATTGTTCTTCATGAAGGAATTGTACTGCAGAGGATATGCGTCTTTGTATGCCGACGCGTGCAGTTTTTGTTCTTCGGGAATTTTCGCCAGCTCGAATTTCGTTGACGGCTTGGCTATGCCGACGCGGATGATCACAAAGCCGAAGAAGATCACCGCCAATGCCAGCGCCGCCGCCAAACATTTTTGCATCTTACACACCGTTATCACTCCCTTATAAATTTTTTTATCCGATGTCGTCCGAAGGGCGCCGCCGTCGCTCCCACCCACGGAGCCGGCGCCCAAACGAGAATGCGGTTCCCACCCGCGCCGTCGGCGCCCCGCTTTGTTTCAAAAGACGTAGTCTTTTATGGGTGGGTGGGCGGGATCTTTAATCGATTCTGATTCCGCCCTCCAGATGATTCGACCCGTGCGCTATTCGACTGTGACACTTCAGGCAGTCCTCCGCCGAATCGCCGCCCACGCCCGTCCTCACGTATGACATCGTCGACTCATGACAGCGCAGACAATTTTCGCTTACCATCTTCCGCGCCGACGCGTCCAGTTCGATCCGCTCCGGATAATCGCGCATCACCTCGTGGTACATGTCCACCATGCCCGTCCGACCCTTCTCGATCAGATAATGCGCTTGATTGTCATGCGGCAGATGACACTCAACACAATCCAAATCCCGATGGCTTGACACCGCAAACGTCGCCGCCTCGTGTTTCATCGAGTGACATTGCCCGCAAAATGTCGCCGTCCCCGTCGCGTGCAACATCACGCTCGAAATTCCTACGACCGCCGCGCCGACCACAAAGCCCCCCGCCAAACATTTCAGCGTGTGCTTCTCCAATAAATCTCGCCAATTCATTTAACTTCCCTCCTCTCGTCATCGTTTGACCGCCCACATCGTCCCGACCGTCAGCGCCGCCGCGCTCAACCATAACAGCCCGATCAGCGGCTTCGTCGAGACCGTTGCCGTTATCGGTGCCGACTCGATCTCCGCCATCGACGGCAATACTTCCACTCGAATGCGTTGCTCGTCGTCCGATATCCCCGTCAAGCGAATCCGCTTGCGACCGTTGAATACGTCCACCGGCTCCGATGTGCCGCCGTCGCGTGTCACTTCGATCGTCGGCTCAATCGTCTCGACCGACGCGCCGTCCGTCACCATCAGCTCCGCGCGGACCGTCCGAGGCATGCCCGCCAAGTCGTAGTCGATCGCCGACTCTCGAAATACGATGTTGAAATCCGCGCACGTCACGACTTTCTTCCGCTCGATGATCAGCTCGTCGACCGCGAGTTCATAAGGCGTCGGCGCTATGTACACGTCGCCGCCGACCGTCGAAACGATTGCCGGCTCCCGCGCCGCATCCGCGCCGTTCGAACGCAATTTCGTCAGCGCTCGTGCCTCCGCGCCGTCCACCGCGTACACATAAAATTTTTGATTGCGCTCCTCCGAAAACTCCTGCCCCTTGTAAACGATTTTATGTCCGAGAATTTCCGTCTCAACGTTGGGCATCATCTCCTTCGTCTCGACGCCGCCGCTCGACGATAATACTATTGACAGCAGCCCCGTCAGCACCGCTGCGTGCGCAAGCGCCCCGCCCCGGCTCATCGATTGTAGTTTGTACTTCGCGAAGGTCAATGCGATCAGCGCCGCGATTGCCACTCCGAGCGGCGCCGTCGTCTTGACGTAGTAGCTCGTGTCGACCGCCGCCGGCGCTCCCGCCAGTTGACTCAACAGCGGCATCGACATCCCGATCCATACGAGCACCGCCACGAAAATCAATATCAGCATGCCGAGCAGGATTAGAAATGCGCGCTCATTGAACGATTCGTACATTCGACCTTCGGGAAGGGATTTTGCTTTGACGGTCAAGATTGCGAGCCCGCCGATCAGTATGACGGCGTTCGCGACGGCTATTATCAAGCCGATCGACGAGCCGGCGAAGGAGTGTACCGAGAAGTCGCCGAGTATGCCCGATCGCGTCAAGAACGTGCCGTAGATGACCAGCGAATATGTGAAGATCGCGGCGGCGTGCGTCACCGACAACACCGCCGGCTTTGTTTTCGACAGATTGATCAGATGCAACAGGACGGCGCTCAACAGCCACGGGACGAGTGATGAATTTTCGACGGGGTCCCAGCCCCAATATCCGCCCCAGCCGAGCACTTTATACGCCCAATATGCTCCGACGAAGATGCCCGCACCGAGCATCGACCACGCGATCAACGTCCACCGCCGCGCGGATTCCAACCACGCTCTCGACGACGGATTTTTTAGCAAGGCGCCGATGCTCATCGAGAACGGGATCGCCAACAACGCGTAGCCGAGGAATATGATCGGCGGGTGAATCGCCATCCAAAAATCCTGCAGCAGCGGGTTGAGTCCGGCGCCGTCGAAAGGGATCACTTCGCTTGGCGCGAACGGGCTCTTCGTCAGCACCAAGATCGTCAGCATCGATTGAAGGAATGCATAGACCGTCATCGTCGAGCGATCGGTCGAGCGGAGCAATATCACGCCCGCGATCGAATGAAACAGCAGCCACAACAGAAACGAGCCCTGTTGCCCCGCCCAAAACGCCGAGATTTTGTAGACCGTCGGGAGGCTCCGCGCGGAATAATTCATTACGTAGGCGATCGAGAAGTCGTCGGCGAAAATCGCCTGCCATAAGTATAAACTTGCCGCCGTCGCTCCGACCGCGCCGAGCAATGTCGACCAACGGAGATATTTTTCGTGCAATCGAGCGCCGATCGAAAATGCTGTCGCCAACATCGATGCCGCCAGCGTCAAGCCCAACAGTGCGTTGCCAATCATGCGCCGCCCCTCTGATTCTCGTATTTCGACGGGCATTTGATCAACAGTTTGTTGGCGTGGAATGCGCCGTCCGATCCGTCGTATTTGCCGATCGCCACGATGTGATACGCCTCTTCAAACCGATCCGGCTTGAGCCCCGCATACTTCACCGCCATCGTTCGACCGTCGCCCTCGTCCCTCAACACAAATCGGAACTCGTCGGCGACCTGCTCCGGCGGCGGCGATTTTTCGTCGAGCAGCCCCTTGACCTGCACCGTTGATGTTGCCGCTTGCGCCTCCGCGATTGATACGTACGGCGTCACCGATTCGCTCAGCGTCAAGCCCGCGTAGCCCACGAAGATTGCGATTAACACCAACAGCAAAATTTTCCTGTTCATCGGCAATCACCTCCTCATCAATCGGTAGAATATCAGCGTCGCGTCCGCCAACGCCGCCAGCAGCACCGCCAGCATCGTCCGATCCATGTCGATTGAGCCGCTCGAGTTGATTAACGGCGTCGGGTGCAACGAGAAGTACATTCGCGGCAGGATGAATACCAGGAACGGCACCGTCAGCACCGACAGCAGCGAGTAGACCGCCGAGACTTTCGCCCGCGTTCGTCGATCGTTGACCGCCGCGCGGAGCGTCAAATACGCGCCGTAGATCAGGATCAGTACGAAGATCGTCGTCTGCCGCGGATCCCAATTCCAATACGCGCCCCACGTCAGCTTTGAAAAGATCGCACCGCTGACCGTCGAGAGCAGTACGCAGACGAAACCGATCTTCACAGCTCGAGCGCTTGACTCGTCGTCGCTCGGCTCGAGTCGTCGAAGGTAGCGCGCCGCGAAGTATGCGCTCGTAAAAAACGCGATCACCGATAACCACGCCGTCGGCACGTGGAAGTAGATGATTCGCACCAGATTGCCCAGCCCCTCGGCGGGCGGCACGATCAAAAAAACGGCGGCGACGATTCCGAGCGTAAACAAAGCTGTCGCAATCAATCGCCACCACCAACTTTCAATTCCAGATATAGTCGAAGAGGATCGACGACGCGACGAGCAAAATCGCGTCGAAGAGGAGCATTGGGATTAGCATCGTCAAGGAAATTTCGCCGCCCGCCATTGCCGCCGAAGTCAAGTTGATTGCCGGCAGGAATATCGGCAGCACGATCGGGAATAACAGTATCGAGAACAGCCCGCTTTTGACCGACGCCGCCGTTGACAGCGCCGCGACCAGCGTCCCCGCGCCCGATAATCCGATCAGCCCGAATACGATTGTCAGCAGCATCACCGGCGGCTCGGCGACAGGGCAATCGAACAGCACGATGAACGTCGGCAGCAGGAATGTCGACAGCGCGCTCAACGATATCAGCGCGTAAATCATTTTGCCGAACAGGATCGATTGAGCGTCGGCGTAAACTTTCAACGTTGTGAGCGTGCCGGAGGCGGCTTCGTCCTCGAAAATCCGATCGAGCCCGACCGTCGAGGCAAAGAAGATTACGATCCACAACAGCGCGGCGAGTACATTCGGCTCAAGCGGCGAGCCTCCGAGTGCAAGGCTCATGCAGGCAAGCGCCGTCAACGCGAACATCAGCATCGACGCCGACGCCGCACGGTGACGGAGTCCCGCAGTCAGTTCTTTGCGTAAAACCGTTAAAATCTTTATCCCGTTCATCTTTAGAGGCGAATCAGATCGTCCGCCGCCGCCTCTTCGCTCGGATCGTTCGTCGCCAGCAATACCAATTTTCTTTCGCCGACCGCTCGAGCAATCTCTTTCAGCATCATCGACCGCCCCGCCTCGTCGAGATTCGCGCCCGGCTCGTCCAATAACCATAAATCCGCGCCGACCGCCAAAACGATCGCAAACTTCAGCCGCTGTTTCATGCCGGTCGAGTACTCGACGACCAATTTTTTTTCGTCCTCTGCCGTCAAGCCCACTCGAGCAAACAGCCCGTCGAGATCATCAACCGTCACATCTCTCAGCCCCGCGAAGAATCTCAAATTCTCCGTCGCCGTCAAGCGATCGTACAAATTCATCGTCGGTGCCAACGCCGCCGTCCGTCGTCGCAGCTCCGCGTGGAGCAATTCCCGATCGCCGTCAAACGCTTTGATCGAGCCCGCGTCCGGCTCAAGAAATTGTCCCGCCAATTTCAACAGCGTCGACTTCCCCGCGCCGTTGGCTCCCACTATCGCCGTCGTCCGACCGCTCTCGAATGTCGCCGTCAAACCGTCGAAGAGCACCGCGCGCCCGAACGCCAATCGAACGCCCTCGAGCACAATCCTCATCCGACGTCGCTGAGCTTATCTTTATTGAGTTTCATCCAATGACGCCCGCAATTGAGAATGCCCTCGTGTTTCATATTGCTGATCTCCCGCGTCAACGCGCTCCGATTGCACTCGAGCTCCTTTGCCAACTGCACGCGCCCCGGCACTTGGATCGTCCCGTCGGGCTTCTGCTGACGCTTCTCGCGCTGCATCAGATACAGAATCACCCGCTCGCGCAACGACCGATGCGACAGCACCTCGATTTTCTCCATCATCAGGATGTTTTTGACGCAGAACGCCTCGAGCATGTTCTTCATCACGATCCCGTGGATGCGGCTCAACTTCGGTCCAGCCGTGATCAGCGCTTGGTACGGAATCCAGAGCACCTTCATCTCCGAAAGCGCCTCGACCGCCGTCGGACTGCCCTCGAGATTGAGGATCGCCGACGTGCTTCCGATGATCGCGCCGTGCTCAATTCGATGCCCGATCGTCTCGTTGCCCATTCGATCCTCCGCGACGATTTGCGCCGTGCCCTCGACTACCACGCCGATGTTCGCGTTCGGTTCGTATATCTTAAGTACCCGCGTCCCTCGAGAGTAAGCTTTTGTCGTCGCGCCCGTCTGCCGCAAAAACTTTTTGATGTCTTCGTCCGACAGATCCTTGAACAGCGGCAGGTCTTGCAAATCTCCTCTCACCACCGCCATCACCTCCAATAACATTTTCGCCGATTATATCATCGACAATGACGGTGTGTTGCGCCCCGAGCAACTTTACTGACGGAAAAATTTTTGCAGCCGCAAATTTTTTCGATGTAAAAAAAATCGACCGTCCGTCGACGATCGCATCGAAAAAATTTTTTTACTGAGCAACTTTAATCGAGCCGCCGAGGAACCGGCTCGTTTGCTTGTCGAAATTGGTGAACGCCTCAAAGCGCCCGCCGCTCGACGGATTGACGCGCTTGAGCTGTTCGCTGGTGCCTTGGAAGTGATTGACTTGGCGCGTGGCATCGGAGCTGTTGGTGTCGAACGAAGTAATCACGACGTCGCTCGGCAGCACGCCGGCAAGCATATCGTTGTCGATGGTCGGCGTGTTGATCTCCATCGAAATGACGCGCCCGTTGGCGTCGTAAGTGGCAACGTACTGACCGTCGCCGTACGCTTCGAAGGACTCGCGCGTGGTGCCGATCGAGGGCGCGGAGCTGATCATCGCCGGCAAATCGGCGGCAAGCATCTCTTTGGCGGCATCGACGGCGCCCGCAGCGGCATCGACCGCTCCGACAGCGGCGTCGGTCGCCATGTTTTGAGCGGCATCGGTCGCGGCGTTGGCGGCATCAGTCGCCATGTTCTGAGCATCGGTCGCCGCTTGAGACGCCGCATCGGTTGCGGCATTGGCGGCGTCGGTTGCCGTTTGCGCGGCTTGCGACGCGGCGTTCTGAACGGGCTCGACTGCCTGCTCGAACGCGGGTTTGCTTTCCTCCGTCTTTTGAGCGGGCGGCTCGGCGGGCTTTTGACTGCCGCATCCGGTCGTCAACAAACCGACGAGGAAAATCGCTGCAAGAAACTTTTTCATGATATCCTCCTATCGTCGAAAATATTTTTGACCGCGTTGATTTTAACGGTTGCATAGACGGGCGTCAAGATTTTTGATTGCAACGCGCCGCCCGCTTGTGATAGAATTGCCCCCGAGGTGAGGATCATGGACGACAACCTGATGATTATCGTAATGATTGTATCGACGGTGCTCGGCGGCTTGGTGGTCGGGCTCGATCGAATAAAAAAGAAAAAACCGGCGCGCCTCAATCTGGACAACGTTGAGGCGGAGCGCGCGGAGCTGCTGCAAGAGAAATACAATAAGGCGGTCGCCGATTTCAATTTCATCGAGAAGCGCGCAAAGCTCTCGAGCGACAAGGAATTGGCGGAGCGCTTGCGTGCGCTGCAACGGATCGGCAAGAGTATTCTCCGACAGATGGAGAAGCAGCCGGATCGAATAGCGCTCGCGTACAAATTCGTCGATTATTATCAGGACCGCGCGGTGCGGATGATCCAAAAGTTTGATGAGCTCGACGAGACGCAACTGACGACCGATCGGGTGCGGGAGCTCAAAGGCAAAATCAAAGAGACGCTGCGCGGGCTCGAGGCGGCTTATGAAGAACAGCTCGAGAAGATCGTCAACGATCAGATGTTGTCGACGGAAGCGGAGATCAGAGTCATGGAGGAGCATCTCCGCAGTGAGGGCATCATGAAAAAAGATGATGATGTGACGATCGAAATGACGGAGGTGACGCCGGACGGCTCGGACGAAAAAGTTTTTGAGGCGATTCCGATCAACAAAGGCAATCAACTCGATCGGGTCGGTCAGAGTAACATGCCGCGTCGCGCGCGCCCCGATGCTCCGCCGCGTCCGGTGATCCCCGAAGACGAACGTGCCTCGGTCATCAGGCAAAAAATGATCCAATCGATGTTGGCGATCTTCCTCGGCACGGTCGGCGCGCATAAATTTTATCAAGGCAAGACGCTGTTGGGGGCGTTGTATTTCATCTTCAGTTGGACGACGCTGCCGACGTGGATTGGGATGCTCGAGGGGATTCGGTATCTTTTCATGCCGATTGACGATTTTTACAAGCAATACATCAAAGACAATTGAGAGGAGAATGAGGCGTGGCGGACATAAATTTGGCGGATTTAATGGCGGCAAAAAATTCGGCGGCGTCGGAGTCGAAGGCGCTGACGGAGGTTGTGCCGGAGCAGGAGATCGAAAAAATCACGCGGCAGGTCGAAGCGTTGTCGCCGGAGGAGCAGCGCAAAGTCGCCGAGATCAAAGACGGGATCAATCTGATGGAGAGCTCGACGGCGTTGACGTACGGAGCGCCGGCTCAAAAGGAGATCGCGGCGTTCTCTGATAGTATTTTGTCGAAGGTGCGCACGAAGGACAGCGGACAAGTCGGGGAGCTGTTGAACGATCTGGTCGGCAAGGTGCGGGCGTTCGACACGTCGGAGAAAAAAAGTTTCCTGAGCCGCCTGCCGATAATCGGCTCGATGATGAACAAAGCCGAGGAGATGAAGGACGGCTACGAAAAATTATCGACGCAGGTCGAGCGAATACAGATGGGGCTGGAGAAGTCGAAGGTGCAGATGCTCGAGGACGTGGCGATGTTCGACGGACTCTACGAAAAGAACCTGACGTATTTCAAGGAGTTGCAGCTTTACATCCGCGCGGGCGAGGAAAAAGTCGATGAGATGCGCAACGTGACGCTGCCGAAGTTGAAGTCGCAAGCGACGGCGTCGAATGATCCGATGGCGGTGCAGGTTGTGGCGGATTTCGAGGAGAGCGTCAATCGATTCGAGAAGAAGGTGCACGATCTGAAAATCAGTCGGACGCTGGCGATACAAACGGCGCCGCAAATCCGGCTGATTCAAAACAACGACAAGGTTTTGATCGAGCGGGTGCAGACGGCGATCTACAACACGATTCCGCTGTGGAAAAATCAGATGGTGATCGCGCTCGGGCTGAGTCGGCAGGGAGATGTGCTGGCGCTCCAACGTGCGGTGAGCGATACGACCAATGAATTGCTCAAGCGCAACGCGGAGATGTTGAAGCAGAACACGATCGACACGGCGCGGGAGAATGAGCGCGGGATCGTCGACATCGATACGGTTCGGAAGGTCAATGAGGATTTGATCTCGACGCTCGAGGAGACGGTTCGCATTCAGGAAGAAGGTCGGGCGAAACGCGCGGCGGCGGAAAAAGAGCTGATCGCGATCGAAGATCGGCTCAAGACCGCGCTCCTGCGAAACAGTCAAAGACCGCGTCAGACCTCGCCGAATTGAATGTTATACAGATGAGAATACAGCCCGTCGAGCTTTAACAGCTCCGCGTGCGTTCCGCGCTCGACCACACGCCCGTGATCGATCACGAATATGCAATCCGCATTGAAGATCGTCGACAATCGATGCGCGATCACAAACGATGTTCGTCCAAGCATCAGCTTATCCAGCGCCGCTTGGACGATTTTTTCTGATTCGGTGTCGAGCGCCGAGGTCGCCTCGTCCAATATCAGCACCTGCGGATCCTTCAATATCGCCCGCGCGATTGCAATCCGCTGTCGCTGACCGCCGCTCAACGCCAGCCCGCGTTCGCCGATCACCGTCCCATATCCCTCCGGCATCTGCTCAATAAACTCGTGCGCGTTCGCCGCCCGAGCCGCCTCGATTACCTCGTCGTCCGTCGCGTCCAACCGTCCGTAGCGTATGTTCTCGAGGATCGACGTGCTGAACAGCAGCGTCTCCTGCGGCACGATTCCGATCTGTGACCGCAACGAGTTCAGCGTCACGTCTCGAATGTCAAGCCCGTCGATCGTGATCGCTCCGCTCGACACGTCATAGAACCGCGGGATCAGATTTGCGATCGTCGATTTGCCCGCGCCGCTCGGTCCCACGAACGCGATCATTTGCCCGGGCTTCACGTCGAACGTCACGCCCTCGAGCGCGTTGTGCACCCCGTCATACGAGAACGTCACGCCCTCGAACGTCACATGCCCCGCCACTTGCGGCAGCACTTTCGCGTTCGGCTTGTCGTTGACCGCCTCCTCGAGATCGAGCACGTGGAATATCCGATCGACCGCCGCAAACGCCTTTTGCATCCGCCCGTAGATTCTCGACAGCCGCTTGACCGGATTCGCCAAATTCACCGCGTACGTCAGAAACGCGACCAGTTCGCCCGCCGTCAGGATTCCGTTGACCACCTCGTAGCCGCCGTACCACACCAGCGCCGTCACCGCCAACGCCGCAAGAAACTCGACCGTCGGAGTCAACAGCGCGTTGAGCTGCACGTTTTTCATCATCGCGCGGAAATTCAATTCGTTCTGCGCGCAAAACCGCTTGATCTCATAATCCTCGCGCACGAACGACTTCACCACTCGGATTGACGAGATCGATTCCTGCAGCAGCGACGTGATTTGCGCCAACCGTTCTTGGATGACCGCGCCGTTGGCTTTGATTTTCCGCCCGAATACCCGCATCGACACGCCCACCAACGGGATTGTTATCATCGTCAGCATCGACAGCTTCCAATCGAGATAAAACATCATCGCAATCGAGCCGATCAGTATCGACGACTCGGTGAACAGCTCGATCAGATTGTCGACCAGCGCCGCTTGGATCGCCTCCACGTCGTTTGTGATGTAGCTCATCGTCTCGCCGGTCTGATGCTTGTCGAAATACGCCATCGGCATACGCTGAAACTTGCGGAACATCACCTCGCGCACGTCGATGATCACGCGTTGCCCGATATAGGCGACCAGATACGATTGACCGAAATAAAATATCCCTCGAAAGAAGAACACGACGACGATGCCGATTGCGATCAGATTGAGCAGCATCATGTTTTTGTCGGCGAGCACCTGATCGATCATGTCCTTGATAATCCACGGGACGTAAAGATTGGCGGCGGCGGCGAAGATGATGCAGATGATGGCGACGCCCAGCCGTTTGAGATAAGGTTTTATATAGATTAAGAGGCGCTTATAATTTTCCATTCAGACTCCCAAAGATTTTTTCTCCCGCCCACCCGCCCATGGCAGTTTGCAACTGCCAACGCTCCGCGCGGAGATCATTCGGCGGCAGTCAGGATGAGCCGCGCCGTTCGATGAGCCGCGCCCGATCCTCCGAGCCGATCGCAGGCAAGCTTCAGTTCTTCGACCACGCGCACCCGCTCACTCGAGCCGCGCAACAATTTCACCAGCTCCGTCGCTATTCTATCAGGTTCAACCTCGTCTTGCAAAAGCTCGGGCTGTATTCTTTTGTCGAGCAGGATGTTCGGCAGGCTGAAGTTGTCGATGTGCACGAATCGCTTCGCCACCCAATAGTTCAGCGCCGCCATCTTGTAGAGCACCACGCACGGCAGCCCCAACAGCGCCGCCTCGAGGATCACCGTCCCCGATGCCGCCGCCGCGCAATCCGCTATCGACATCAGATCGTAACGATGATCGCCGACCAATTTTACATCGACCCCGCTTGCGACGATCGCCCGCGTCAAATTCACTCGATCGACGCCGTCGGCGACCGGCAAATAAAATTTTATATCCGATCGCCGCTCGACGAGCAACCGCGCCGCCTTGAGCATCGGCTCCAATAAAAATTTGATCTCCTGCCGTCGAGATCCGGGCATCAACAGCACCACGTGATCGCCGTCGCCCACATCAAAAAAGCTCCGCGCGGAGTCCGCCGACATCGACGGCTTAACCGTGTCAACCATCGGATTGCCCACGAATGTGATGTTCGCCCCCGCCTCTCGATACACGTCGATCTCGAACGGAAATATCGCCGCAAATTGATCCGCGATCGCCGCACATTCCTTCGCCCGACCTTTGCGCCACGCCCAAGCCGACGGCGGGATGTACGAGAACACTTTGATCCCGAGCGCCTTCGCCCGTCGAGCCAGCCGCCAATTGAAGTCGGGATAATCGATCAGCACCAACAGGTTGGGGCGCTCCCTCGACATGAACTCCGTCAACTCGTCAAGCAGGCGGAAAATCCGTCGCAGATTTTTTACGACCTCCCAAAAGCCCATGATGCTGAACTCTTTGCAATTCCTTACGAGTCGGACGCCCGCCTCCGCCATTCGATCGCCTCCGAAACCGATCAGCTCGACCGTCGGAGCGATTTTTTTTATCTCGAGCGCGAGCGCCGCGCCGTGAATATCGCCGGACACCTCACCGGCCGAAAACATTATTTTCATGGTACAAAAAAATGCGCAGGGCGCAAAAAAAATTCTTTTCGATCAAAAAATCGTTCAGCCAATCGCTCAGATTGCGACGATCGCAATGTTGTGCTCGTCGGCAAGCGCCGCCACTTTGTCGCGCTCGACCAACAGCGTGTGATCCGCCTCGATCGCCAACGCCGCCGCTCCGACCTCGATCATCGACTCGATCGTCTTGAGCCCGACCGTCGGCACATCAAAACGATTGTCCTGTTGAGGCTTGCTGACCTTCACCACGACCGCGCCGCCGTTCGCCAAGCGTCCGCCGCGGAGTATGCACTCGTCAGTCCCCTCGATCGCCTCGACCGCCATCACCGCTCGATTTTTTACCACTACCGTTTGACCAATGTCGAGCCGACCGATCTCCTTTGCAATGTTGAATCCGAACTCCATGTCGGCATGCTCCTCGACCGTCGGCTCACGACCGGCGATCATTCCGCGCGGAGGCATCAATTTTTTGATCAACGCCGTCTGATCGAACACGCGGCAGTCGATCTTCTCAAGCTCGCGCACGAACATCATCATGATCGTGTCGTCTTTGAGATCGGGCAACATCAACAGCAACTGCATGAATTTGATGTCCGGCAAAACCTTGCCGTTGAACAGCAGCTCCTTGGTCACCTTGCCGAGCATCGTCACCGCGTGGATTTCGTTCGAGCGCAGGTAATTTAACACCTCGTCGATGTGGGCGATGCTGATGCGCTGAAAGTCGACCGCGTAATCGGCGATCTCCAAATCGGTCTCGTCGAGCAGCGCCACCGCGTATACTTCGTAGCCGGATTGCGAGGCGGCGCGCGCACATTCGACCGGCAACCTTCCCGCGCCCGCCAACAATCCCAATCTCTCCAATTCGTTCACTCCTATTAGTCTTCGGCGCGGCGCTCACGACAAATTCCGCGCTCGGCATTGCGCAGGAACCTCAGGAAGTGCTCAACCTCTTCGCACGAGTCAACCTCCTGCTCGATCACCGCAATCGCCTCCGCCAGGCTCAGCCCCGACCGATACAAAATCTTATACGCCTTCTTGATATTGTGACGCGCCTCGAGCGGAATCCCCGCACGCGATATCCCCACGCTGTTGAGCCCGACCACCTTCGCCGGATGCCCGTCGACGATCGTGTACGGCACCACATCTTGGACGAGCTTCGACATGCCGCCGACCATCGCGTTGCGACCAATCTTGACGAACTGGTGAACGCCCGCCATTCCTCCAATCACAACCCGATCCTCCACTATCGCATGCCCCGCACAACTGGCCAGGTTCGACATTATGACGTGATTGCCCAGCACGCAATTGTGCGCGACATGAATATACGCCATCAGCAAACAGTCGGAGCCGATCCGCGTCTCGTTGCCCTCGCCCGTCGCGCGATGAATCGTCGCGCCCTCGCGTATGACCGTCCGATCGCCTATAAAGGTGTAGCTCTTCTCGCCCTTGAATTTCAAATCCTGAGGCTCCTCGCCCACCGACGCGAATTGAAACACTCGGCAATCGCAACCAATCGACGTCCAGCCGTGAATCACCGCGTGCGGTCCGATTTCCGATCCCGCGCCGATTTCAACGTTCTCGCCAATCACGCAATACGGTCCGATTTCGACCCCGTCGGCTATGCGCGCACTCGGCGCTATCACCGCGCTCGGATGTATATTTGCAGTCATTTTACGCCCTGCTTCCACTATCATCAGACTCACTCCTCCGGCATTGTAGGCTCCCATTTCTCCTACAGTCCGAAGAAGCCGCGCGATTTTCGCGTCCGCTCAGCCGATCCTTTCGATTGTCTCAACCGTCGATCGGCAATGAAGTCGAGCGGCGCCTCCGATAGAATTTATTGCCTGCCGATTGCTTTGATTATCTCGACCGATCGAAGTCATTTCGCTTGATCGTTGAGCTCCTTCGGATCCTTGAGCGCGAACATGAAATCCGCTTGCGCCACAAGTTGATCGTCGACAAATCCGTCGGTGTGCAGCCGTCCGAACAGCCCATGAATTTTTATGATTTCCGCCTTGGTGATGAGCTGATCGCCCGGCACCACGGGGCGCTTGAATTTGATGTTGTCCATCCCGCCGAACAGTGGCACCATCCCGCGATACTGCTCCGAATACAGCAGCGCGATCCCGCCGACTTGCGCCATCGCTTCAAGCAGCAGCACGCCGGGCATAATCGGGTTGCCGGGGAAATGCCCGAGGAATTGCGGCTCATTCATCGTGATGTTTTTGAGCCCCACCGCCGATTTGAACGGGTCGATTTCCAAAATCCGATCGACCAATAACATCGGCGGGCGGTGCGGCAAGATTTTTTGTATCTCGTTGATGTCCAATTGCAATTCTATCATCCTTTCGCGAGTAATTTTGCAAGCTTGGTGTTGAGCGCGTGACCGCTGGCGGCGGCGATGATGTGTCCTTTGAAGATGCCCGTCAGTCGAAGGTCGCCGATCACGTCGAGGATTTTATGTCGGACAAGCTCATCGGGATAAAGCAGGTCGTTGAGCCAACCGCCGTCGTTGTAGACGATCACGCTCTCGAGCGAACCGCCGAGCCCGAGCCCCATCTTGTGAAGCGTCTCAATCTCGTTCTCGTAGGCAATCGTCCGCGCGGGGGCGATTTCTCGAGCGTAAGTGTCCTCGTCGATGTCGACGTCGCAATACTGGACGCCGATCAGCGGATGCGGATTGACGGAGGTAAAACTCACGCGAAAGCCGTCGTAAGGGAGCGCGATGATGAATCGGCGCCCGTTGGCAGTGACGTCGTCGATGCGATAAATTTTATCGACGATGCATTCTCGACGGTCGGCGTTTTGCTCGACGGTGCCGGCAATTTTGAGCAGGTTGAAGAAATCGATCGCGGAGCCGTGCATGACGGGCGGCTCCTCGGCGTCGAGCTCGACAATGCAATTATCGATCGCACGGACGTGCAGGGCGCTCAAAAGATGCTCGACGGTAAAAACTTTGACGCCGTTGTCCTCGAGCGTGGTCGAGCGGACGGTGGCGGTGACGTTATCGGCGACCGCGCGGATTGTCGGGCGACCGTCGAGATCGATGCGGACGAAGGTGATGCCGTTGTCGACGGGCGCGGGCTTGAGCGTCATATTGACATTGCGCCCCGAGTGCAGCCCCACGCCGAAGCACGTCACCTCGCGCTTTAATGTGGTTTGATGCGGCAAGGATCGTATCACTCCTTTTCAAGATTTATTCTATAAAATATTTTTCAGCTGCGCAACCTCCTCGGGCGAAAACTCCTCGCGCATCGACTTCCATCGATCGTGCAGCCAAAACCATTGCTCGGGATATTCTTTGACGTGCCGCTCGATCAGCGTCGCCAGCTCTTGCGTCGTCCGACGTAAATCCTCATGCTTGTCTCGAGTCTTCTCGACGCGGATCGGAGGATAAACGATCAGCTTGTGCCGCCGATCCTCCGTCCGATGCATGAACGCCGGGAAAATCGGTATGTCTCGAAAGCGCGCCATCGACGCCGCCCCGGGCATGAAGTTCGTCGGCTCACCGAAAAATTTTACCACCACGCCGTCGTGCCGATTCGTGTCCTGATCCATTATCAGCCCGATGAACCAGCCGTCCGCCAACATCTGAAACATCTCGCGCACGCCCGTCTTGTAGGTGATGTGCATGCCGATCAGCGTCCGATATTCGTTGATGAAGCGATCCATGCCGTCAGACTTCTGCTTTTTCGCCACGCCGACCAGGCTGATGCCATATTGCGCGAACGCCCCGCCCATCAGCTCCCAATTGTCGCTGTGACAGGTGGCGATTACCGCGCCCTTGCCGTTGCGCTCGTCGGATTGAATGTAATCGGTCAAGTGGTGAAGCCCCTCGATCTCGACGTGCGACTTCATTGTCGAGCGAAGGACGGGAAATCTCAACACCTCGATCAACACTTGACCGTATTGGACGGCGGCGGCTTTCGAGATTTGCTCCGCGCGGAGGCGATCGACGCTGAGGCAGCGCATGATGTTGTCGCGCGACAATTTTTTCCGTCGGCTCGGCAAAAAAATCCACGCGATCGACGCCAGCACGTCGGCGATCCACAAGCAGACCGTCCACGGCAACGCGCAGATCAATCGACTCATCAGCCGCGCGAATCGATACGACAATCGACAGCCCTCCCGAAAATTTTTTTTATGATATCACAGTTCGACGCAATTGACAACCGATCGCCGATAACGGATAATAAAATCCGCAAAGTTTAAAGGGCGCGCCTCTTACGGGCGGTCGAAAAAAGAGGTGAATCGGTGAGACGCGAAAAATTTTTGGCAGCACTGCTGTTTACATACATCATCATTCAAGCAATCGTCCGCGCGGCGATCGTCGTCGACTCCTCCGCGCTGCTCGACACTCAATCGTTGCGCTCGACCTTCGCGCTCGGCGCCGTCTTCGATCTTGTCGCCGGACTGTTTTTCATCGCTCCGATCGCGCTGCTGAGTCTGCTCAAATTCCGTCGACCGATCCCGATCGCGACCTTCGCCTTTGACTTTACGATCATTCTGATCGCCGTCGCGCAGTTTCTGTTTTGGCGCGAATTTCATACCAACTTCAACTTCATCGCCGTCGATTATCTCATCTACACTCACGAGATGCTCGGCAACATCGCTCAATCCTTCGATGTGCCGCTCCTTTTGATCGCGATCACCGTCGCCGCCGTCGCCGTCTTCAACCTTCAACAATTTTTTTATGCGCCCTTCCTCAAGCTGCCGCTCAAAAAAATTTTTATCGGCGCTGCACTCATAATCCTCCTGCCGACCGTCGGAGCGCTGAGCGTTCAATCCGAGTGGCGCGAGTCGATTGACGCCAACCGTCATAACGTCGAGCTTGCCGGCAACGGCGCTTACGAGTTCGTCCGCGCCTTCTTCGTCAATGAGCTCGATTATCGGACATTCTACGCCACGCGCGATGACGACGCGGTGATTCGACGGTTGCGCTCGCTGTTGATCGTCGACAACGCCGCCTTCGTCAATGATGTCGACATCACTCGGCGCGTCGAGAATTTTAATGAGCTGACCGCCGTCAAGCCGAACGTCGTGATGATCACCGTCGAGAGCCTCAACGCCGACTTCACCGGCGCCTTCGGCGGCGCCAACAGTTTGACGCCCGCGCTCGATCGGATTGCTCAAAAATCGTTTTGCTTCGGTCGAATGTACGCGACGGGCACTCGAACGGTGCGCGGGCTCGAGGCGCTCACATTATCGCTGCCGCCCACGCCCGGGCAATCGATCCTCCGTCGAGCGGATAACGGCGACATGGCGACGCTCGGCGCGATTTTTCGAGAGCACGGCTACGCGACCGATTTCCTCTACGGCGGCTACGGCTACTTCGATAATATGAACGCCTTCTTCGGCGCCAACGGCTATGCGATCAAGGATCGGACGACGATCCCCGACGACGAGATTTTTCATGAGACGATTTGGGGCGTGGCCGACGAGATTTTATTCAGTCAAGTGTTGCGGTCGATGGACGAGCATCACGCGAAAGGCGAACGCGCGTTCGAGATGGTGATGACGACCTCTAATCATCGCCCGTTCAAATTCCCCGACGGTCGGATCGAAATGCCCGAGGGCACTCGACCGGCGGCGGTTCGATATACCGACTGGGCGATCGGTGATTTCCTGCGCCGCGCGGAGTCTCGACCGTGGTTTGACGAGACGATCTTTGTGATCGTGGCGGATCACCAAGCGTTGGCGGCGGGCAAAACGACGCTGCCCGTCAATTGCTACCACATCCCGTGCATGATCTACGCGCCGAAATTGATCACGGCGGGTTGGAGCGATCGATTGATCAGCCAAATGGATTTGCCGCCGACGTTATTGGGAATGCTCGGGCTGTCATACGAGTCAAAATTCCTCGGGCGGGACGTGTTTCGTTCGGAGCGGGCGATCGCGTTCATTTCGACGTATCAGATGTTGGGAATGATCGAGGGTGACACGCTGATCGTGTTGACGCCCAATAAAAAAATCGCTGCGTATCGCATCGACGATTGGACGACGGGCGAGTACACGGCGATCGAGCCGTCGGAGGAATTGATTACCGACGCCGTCGCCTACTATCAGGGCGCGAGTTGGCTGTATAAAAACGGACGGCTCAAAAAATAAATTCTTCAGGGGAGCTGAGAATATGGGGATCATCGGGAAAATGCTGCACGGCAGTATCGATCTAGGCGGCAAAATCGTCGATGCAATGGGCGACGCGGTCAATCGGACGGGGCAGGCAATTAACGAATCCGCAGCGCAGACCTCATTGCAGGTGAAGATCAACGTCGTAAATTCGGAGATCGAAGAGTGCTACAGAGAAATCGGTCGGCGCGTCGTAACCCACATTCGGACGACGCGTACATCGCCGAATCTGACGGTGTACGGCGAGCCGCTCCGAAATGCAATCGCCAAGACTGTCTATAAGGAGCAACTGGAGGCAGAGCTTGCCGAGCGCGAACGTCAAGACGAAGTAATGAGCGGCGCGTTCGGCGATATGAAACGACAACTCGATCAAGCCCTTGCCGCCGGCTTGATCACGCAACAGGAGTACGACACGAAACTGTTAAATGTTGCGCGCACTGGCTCGTTTCGCTCTTGACGCCGATTGGGCGCAAAGTCTTGTGCAAAAACGAGCTGCTCAAAAAATAATCTTTTCGAGGGAGGCTCGACAATGAGCAAAAAAGTTTTATCCGCAAGATCATCGACAACAGCTTGGACACCGGCGGACAAGTGTGGGATGCGTTGGGCGAGGCGACGCGTAGAGCCGGCAATGACATTGCCGATTCGGCGAGCAAGACGAAGTTGGAGTTTCAAATCGATGTGGTCAACAAGGAGATTACCGTCTGCTACACGGAAATCGGCAAAAGGTACGTCGAATACATGATGTCCAATGACGGCGATGCGCCGGGTTATGACGCCATGCGCGAGCCGCTTGAAGAGATTTTGTCTAAGTTCCTGTACAAAGAAAAGTTGGAGGAAGAGATCGCCGCGATTGAGCGAAAGTCGGAACAGATTGCGTCAGATGTGAGTCGCCTCGTCGTCTCGGCACCCACAACCGAACAGGCACTTGCCGATTTTCAAAAATCGAAAGAACTGCTCGACAAACTGCTTCTGAACGGTTCTCTCAGCAGAAAGGATTACTACAAGCAGCTGTCGGGAATTCAACAATCTCTGCAAAACGCATTGCTAAGGCAAATCGAAAGCTGACGGGCAATCGAGCCGACGTCGAGTTCCGCCTATGTCGAAGCCGATCTCGAGCAATCGCTCGTCTCGATTGAACTCGTCGATCATCGTCTTCAACAATGCCGCCTCCAATCACTGCAGTCTGCTGCCGAATCCTTCCGCAATCTTGTTGAGCAAAGTCTTGTTTTGGAGCGCATCAATCCATTCGGAGGGAATATTTGCCAAACCGTAGGCAAGCCCGCCGAGCCCGCCCGCGATCGCTCCGACCGTGTCGGTGTCGCGCCCGAGATTGACCGCCTTCAACGCCAACGACCGATAATCCGTCGTGTTGAGCAAACACCACAACGCCGCCTCGAGCGAATGAACGACGTAGCCGCTGCTCTCGATCGCGTCCTCGTCGAGCGCGCCGAAATTCGGATCGAACAGCCTCTCGTAATGACTCAGCTCCTCCGCATACTCCGATCGACTGTAGTAATCCTCCGCGCGGAGCAATCCGTCTTTGACCGCCTGCTCGATAGCCTTGCCGCTCAACAGCTCCCGCGCTATCAGACATTGAATCCCGCAAGCAATCAGACTGCGCGGATGAGCATGCGTCAGCGCCGAAACCGCGTGGACGTCGTCAAGCGAATCCGTATAAAGCGCCATCGGTAAAATCCTCATCAGAGAACCGTTGCCGTTGGAGTCCGCGTCCCTCAAGCCGCATCGCTCGACCGACGCGCCTTTGATATAATTCCCGATTGCGCCCGCCGTGGTGTTGCCGACATCGAAAGTATAGCCGTTGGCGGTGAACTCGTCGTGCTTGAGCCAGCCGACAAAATTGCTCATGATGTCGTCGAGATCGAGCCGCTTGAGCCGACCGAGGCTCTCCATCGTCGCGATCGTCAGACTCGTGTCGTCCGACCACGTACCCGCCGGTTCGCCCCAAGTACCGCCGCTCCTCATGTCAACGACGGGATTTTGTTTTAAACGCTCGCGACTCATAAATTCGACCGGCACGCCCAGCGCATCGCCGACCGCCACACCGATCACCATCGACCGAACCGTTTTCAATGTGATCATTTCGAGTCCC
This sequence comes from uncultured Selenomonadales bacterium, assembly GCA_946411735.1. Taxonomy (GTDB): domain Bacteria; phylum Bacillota; class Negativicutes; order Selenomonadales; family Selenomonadaceae; genus Quinella. The sequence goes on along the minus strand of CAMKFB010000025.1, from coordinate 2,721 downwards.
CCTTCGTGAGTGTGAAGTATGCAATCTCCGGCGGACAGCCGAGTCGGAATGGGAACCAGCTGCCGTTGCCGACGTGGACGTAGCCGAAAAATTTTCCGTGCGTGATCATCCCGCGCGTGTATTTGAAAATCGGAAACAGCGGCAGCCCGAAGATGCCGATTTGCGATCCGTGCGTGTGACCCGTCAGCGTCAGCGGGATTTTGAACTCGACCGCGTCATCGATGAACTCGGGGTGATGCGCCAACAGGACGCATACCGCATTCGACGGCACGCTCCGCATCGCCTCCGCGAGGTACTCGTGCTTTTGGCGTTGGAAATTTTTTTCCATCTCCGCCCGATCCTCCCGCTCGGCGACCGGCATCATCATCGAGTGCATCGGATAATCCACGCCCACGATGTACAGCGGGCGATCGAGCGACATTCGAACTGGCTCCGCGCTGTTGACCAACCAATGAATGTTCGTCGGCTTGAGCCCCGTCTCGATCGCCTTGATCCCGCGATGATGCTCGTGATTGCCGTGGCAGTACCATATCCCGTGCTTAAACCGTTCGCAATACGAGTCGACCAACTTGATCGCCTCCGCATTCATCGGCACATTATCAAAAATGTCGCCGGTGATCGCCAACAGATCGGGCTTCGACTCCGCAATCCGCTCGAGCAGCGCCCTCAATCGCTCCAACGAAAAATACGCCCCGAGGTGCACGTCGCTGATCTGCGCGATCACAAAGCCGTCGAGATCGCTCGGCAGATCGTCAATCGGAATGTCGAAACGATTTTCCACCGTCGAGTTGCGTTCGACCTGATTGCCGTAGACGGCGGCGGCTGTCGACACCAGCGGATAAAACAAGCCGTACGCCAACATCGCCCGCCGCTCCCGATTGAACGGCACCGGCTTATTCAATCGACGATAGATCGCTCGAATGACCAGCGCGATTAATGTCATCACGATGCAGATCAGTTGCGACATGAAGACCACCGTCGTGATGTCTCCGAATATCTCCACCGCATCGCTCGGCAGCTCCGCGCGGAACCTCGAGCCGAGCGCCAACGTCACAACCAGCGCCAGATCGATCAGCAGGATCGCACGTCGGAACCGACTCTTAATCCTGTCATTAAAAAGAAAGCCGACGCATAGCAGCGTCAGCCCCAAAATCGCGGCGAGTATCGTCGCGAGGATTATCAAAAAAATTTTCATGGCAGCGTCCTCAATCGGAAGTCATTTGCTTCAGCCGCTCCAATTGCCCGTTGAGCGCGTCAACATCCGTGCGCAATTGTGAGATCAGCCGATCCTTTTCGGAGAGCGTTGCGCTGTGAGACTCGTTGATGTCGTAAATCTTGACGCTCAACTCGTCGACGATCAGCCGCAATCGTTTGAACGCCTGCTCCTTCTCGGCAATCTCCGTCGAGAGCTGATCGTTGAGCGCGGTCAAGCGGGCGTTGAGCTCCTCGATCGTTTTGATTTTCGCCTCGAGCTCCGCCGACATCGTTTCGAGCCGTCGTTGCGCGGCTTTGTTTTCGTGCTTCAATTTTTCCAGCGTCTTATCGGGCTTCAACAGTTTCTTTATCGCTTTTATCAAAGTTTAGTGCCTCCCCAATTGCAATCGTGTCGCTGTCACCACGTTCTGCATCAACATCGACACCGTCAGCAGCCCGACGCCGCCCGGCACGGGAGTGATTGCGCCGGCAATTTCCTTGACGGAATCAAAATCGACGTCGCCGACTAATTTTTTCGGCGCAATCCGATTGATCCCGACGTCGATCACCGTCGCGCCCGGCTTGACCATGTCCGCCGTCACGAATTTCGCTCGACCCATCGCCGCCACCAGGATATCGGCTTCGCGCGTCACCTCGCCCAACGGTTTTGTGTGCGAATGACAGACGGTTACGGTCGCATGGCGCGCCATCAACAAATGGAGCATGGGCTTGCCGACGATGTTGGAGCGCCCGATGATCACCGCGCGCTTGCCGTCGATATCGATGCCGGCCAGGTCGAGCATCTTTACGCAGCCGGCGGGAGTGCACGGCACGAGCGTGGGAGCGCCGGTAACGAGCTTGCCGACATTGAACGGATGAAAGCCGTCGACATCTTTCAACGGATCAATGCGCTCAAGAATTTCCTGCTCGTGAGATTTGATCGCGCTCGGGAGCGGGAGCTGGACGAGGATGCCGTTGACGGCGGGATCGGCGTTTAGGCGATCGATCGTGTCGAGCAATTGATCCTTCGTCGAGTCCTCGGGCAAAGCGATCACGTCGGAGCGGATGCCGAGCTCTTCGCAGGTTTTATGTTTGTTGCGGACGTAAACTTGCGAGGCGGGGTTGTCGCCTACGATGATGACCGTGAGTCCGGGCGTGATGCCGTCGGCTTTCAATTGAGCGACGGCGGCGCGCGCCTCATCTTTGATCCGCGCGGAAAAATCTTTGCCTTCCAAAATTCTTGCTGTCAATGCGATCACTCTCCTATATGTTTTTCCCACCCGCCCTGTTATGGCTTGCCGGCAGCGGTTTCATAGGGCGCCGCCGACGCTCCCACCCCCCGAGCGCGGCGCCCAACCAATTCGGCGGTCCCACCCTGCGTCGACGGCGCCCCATTCCCTGCTCGAGCTGCAGCCGGCTTTGGGCGTGCCGCCAACGCTCCCGCCCACGAAGCGCGGCGCCCAACTGAGAACGCCGCCCCACCCTGCGTCGTCGGCGCCCTTTTATTTGAAAAAAATTTTTTCGAGG
>CAMKFB010000024.1 GCA_946411735.1 uncultured Selenomonadales bacterium | reverse complement strand
AGCTAATCTGCTTTTTTCCTGTCGAATTGTCAGAAAAAAGATCGAAAATCTTTGCGTCGATCTCGGAGGGCGCGGCTTGAAAAAATATTTTTGAGTGATATCATATCGGTCGAGCGAAATGCAGTTGAAAGGAGAGTTTTACGATGGCAAAGAAAATAGTTGTGCTCAACGGCAGTCCGCGCGCGAAGGGAAATACGTCGGCGTTGGTCGCGGAGTTCAAACGCGGAGCGGAGGAAGCAGGTTGCGAGGTCGAAGTCTTTCTGCTCGACAAGATGAACATTCACGGCTGCAAGGGCTGTTTCGGCGGCGGTCGGAACGAGGATCATCCGTGCGTGCAGCGCGACGACATGGATAAGATTTATCCGTCGTATCGCGCGGCTGATCTGGTCGTGTTGGCGACGCCGCTCTATTATTGGAATTTCAGCGGGCAATTGCGGACGGCGTTCGATCGGCTGTTTGCGGTGGCGGAATGCGATCCGAACTATCGCAACCCGATCAAGGAGTCGGTGCTGTTGATGGCGGCGGAGGGCGACGAGTTTGAAGACGCGCTCCAATATTATCAGCATCTGACCGGGCATCTCGGCTGGACGGATCGCGGGCATGTGCTGATGGGCGGCGTGATGAAGGTCGGCGACGCCAAGGGGCATAAGGAACTCGACGCCGCCTACGAGCTCGGCAAGTCGATCGCTCCCCAATAAAATTTTGATGTAAATCATTGACATCGCCTCGATATGTGATTATAACTTGATTATAATTTGCAATCGGAGGCGATTTTTTGTGGCTGATATTGACAATCGAACGCTCAACAGTACCCTTGCGATCAACGGCACCGACGATGACGACCTGATTTATAATGAAGAAGATGATGTGACGATCGATGCCGGCGCGGGCAATGATACTATCCGTAACAACGCCGCGTACAACTCGATTAATGCGGGCGCCGGCGACGATTCCATGTACGGTTACAGCTACGGGTCGACGATCGTCCCCGGCGCCGGCGCCGACACCATTGCCTTCAAAGGCGACTCTCATGTTTATCAACTGAGCTCGACCTCCGGCAACAATCTCATTCGTAATTACTCGATGTTCGACACGCTTCAGATTGTGGAGGGCACGTTGGCGACGCATTACGCGACCGGCGAAGATTACGTGATAAGTCTCGAGGGCGCGGGGCTCGGCGACGCGACAATCAAGGGCGGCGCGAACACTCCGATCCGAATCAAGAGCGACAACGCCGTTCGCGTGCTCAACTATGACGTTGTCAATCTCGAGAGAGGCAAGACTGTCAGCGGCACCGACGGCGACGATCGGATTTACAACTTCAGCTTTCATGTTTCGATTGATGCGGGCGACGGCGATGATTACATCGACAACGATGGCAACAACGTGACGATCAATGCGGGCGACGGCAATGATTCCATCGACAACAACCTCGGCTGGTATGCAACGATCAATGCGGGCAACGGTGATGATTTTATTTACGGCGACAGCGGGCATTGGGCGACGATTGATACCGGCGCCGGCGATGACACCGTCTCCGTCAAGGGCGACGACAAAGTCTATCTGATGAGCCCCGATTACGGCAACAATCTCATTGTCGGATATTCGATGGATGATACGCTGCAGATTGTTGAGGGCACGTTGGCGACGCATTACGCGGTCGGCGATGATTATGTGGTAAGTCTCAAGGGCGCGGATTCCGTCGGCGACGCGACGATCAAGGGCGGCGTAGCGGTACCGATTCAAGTCAAGAGCGGCGACGATGTCAGCGTGCTCAACTTTGACACCGTCAATTTCGAGGATGAAATTACAATTAACGGCACCGACGGCGACGATCGGATTTACAACTACGGTGACAACGTGACGATCAAAGCGGGCGAAGGCAATGACTCCATCTACAACGACGGCTGGGGCGCAACGATCAATGCCGGCGACGGCAACGATTATATCGTCGGTTTCAGCTACTATTCGACGATTGATGCGGGCGCGGGCGATAACACCATTGACGTTGGAGGCGACGAAAAACTTTATCTGATGAGCGCGACCGGCGGCAGCAATCTCGTTTATAATTATTTGTTCAGCGACGTGTTGCAGATTGTTGACGGCACGTTGGCGACGCATTACGCGGTCGGTGATGATTATGTGGTAAGTCTCAAGGGCGCGGATTCCGTCGGCGATGTGACGATCAAGGGCGGCGTGGCGACGCCGATTCAACTCGAGAGCGACGACGATATCAGCGTGCTCAACTTCGACATCCTCAATCTCGACAGCGATACGACTGTCAGAGGCACCTCCGGCGACGATCGGATTTACAACGACGGTCGGTCAGTGCTCATCGACGGCGGCGCGGGTGATGATCTTATCCGAAACAATGGGGAAAGCAGCGACGTGACGATCCGAGGCGGCGCCGGCAATGATACTATCTTTATCGACGACGACAGTTATGCCGAGGTTATTCAATTCGGCGTGAGCTACGGCATCGATTTGATTCACAATCTCGGCGCGGACGACACGATCGCGCTCATCAACGGCTCGATCGTTACTCGTTACTTCGAAGGCGATACTTATGTGCTCGAGGTGGAGGATTTCGCGCGGATTCTTCTCGAGGACTCGGCGGATTCGATCAACGTCGTCGATGCGGACGGCAATCTCCAAATCATCGATATCCACGAGAAAGATACCGTCGCTGCGGATCACAACATCGCGAATTTTGATGATGACACGGTGGTGAACGGCACCGACGTCAGGGATCGAATTTACAACGAAGGCAATTGCGTTTGGGTCAACGCGGGCGCCGGCGATGATTCCATTTTCGGTATCAGTTCGAATGTGACGGTCGATGTGGGCGCGGGCAATGACACCGTCAAAATTTGGGGCAGCGACAGAGTCTATCGAATGAGCTCCGATTACGGCAACAATCTCATTCGTAATTACTCGATGGATGATACGCTGCAGATTGTTGAGGGCACGTTGGCGACGCATTACGCAGTCGGCGAAGATTACGTGGTAAGTCTCAAGGGCGCGGATTCCGTCAGCGATGTGACGATCAAGGGCGGCATGTCGATTCCGATTCAAGTCAAGAGCGGCGACGATGTCAGCATACTCAACTTCGATGTCGTCAATTTTGACAGCAACACGACTGTCAGCGGCACCGACGGCGCCGATCGGATTTACAACTACGGTGACAACGTGACGATCAATGCGGGCGCGGGCGATGACTCCATTCACAACAACGGTTCTTACGCCTCGATCAATGCGGGCGCGGGCGACGATTACATTAACGGCTACGGCTATCTTTCGACGATCGATGCGGGCGCCGGCAATGACACCATTGACGCTTGGATCAACCCAAAACTCTATCGGGTGAGCGCGACCGGCGGCAACGATCTTATTTACAATTACTTGGCGCGTGACACGCTGCAGATTGTTGAGGGCACGTTGGCGACGCATTACGCGGTCGGCGATGATTATGTGGTAAGTCTCAAGGGCGCGGATTCCGTCGGCGACGCGACGATCAAGGGCGGCGTAGCGGTACCGATTCAAGTCAAGAGCGGCGACGATGTCAGCGTGCTCAACTTTGACACCGTCAATTTCGAGGATGAAATTACGATCAACGGCACCGACGGCGCCGATCGGATTTACAACAACGGTTGGGATGTGCTCATCGACGGCGGCGCAGGCGATGACTCCATTTACAACTACGGTGACAACGTGACGATCAAAGCGGGCGAGGGCGATGACTCCATCAAAAACAACAGTATGTACGCAACGATCAATGCGGGCGCGGGCAATGATACCGTCTTTGCGAGCTCTTACGCCGAGGTCATTCAATTCGGCGCGGGCGACGGCACCGATCTGATCCGCAATCTCGGCGCGGACGACACGATCGCGCTCACCGACGGCTCGATTACCGCTCATTACTTCGACGGCAATGCTTATGTGCTCGAGGTGGGAGGCTCCGCGCGGATGGTTCTCGAGGACTCGGCGGACTTGTTCAACGTCGTCGATGCGGACGGCAATCTCCAAATCTTTGAGCTCGACAGCAAGGATCCCGACGACTTCAACATTGCGGATTTTCAACTTGATGCGATCTTCGATCTGTCTCAAATTGTCGAAAACAAATTTGCGTCGATGAAGGAGCCGGGCTTTGATATATTCGCTCAACTGACGAATCCGCCGAAAAAAAACAGAGGCTGAACCTCTGATATAAAACGGCGGGCGCCGTTGAGCGTTGGCAGTTGCAAACTGACATGGGTGGGTGGACGGGATAAAATTTTTTGGGGAGTGGTCGGGATTGGAGCATGAGATTTGGATTTACATCGCGGTGATGAGCGCCGTTACGCTTGCAATAAGAATTTTGCCGTTGACGCTGATTCGCGGCGAGATAAAAAATAATTTCATTCGCTCCTTCCTGTACTACGTCCCGTACGTGACCTTGGCCGTGATGACTTTCCCCGCCATCGTCCACGCGACTCAATCAGAAATATCGGGAGGCGCGGCGCTCATCTTCGGCATCGTCGCCGCCTGGTTCGGAGCGTCGCTGTTCAATGTGGCGATCCTTTGTTGCGTCGTCGTCTTCATCACCGAGCTAATCGTCTGATCCGCGCGGAGTTATTTTGATCTCGACGGCGTTGAGCATCTGCGTCGAGGTGATCTTCTCGCCGTTGCGCGCCCAATTACTCCACTGCCCTCCAAAACTGTGCAGTCGATAGCTCACGTCGAGCGACGGATCGCTCAGCCGCACCTTCAAGCCGTGGATCGGTTTGTTGAGTCCCGTCGTGCCCGCGATCTCCCGCGCGCTCACGAAATCCGTCCAGCCCTCCGTCGGATAATATACCGCGTACCGCACATCGATCGGCGTCGGCTTCAAAAAATAAATCCTTATCGCCTGCATCCTCAATTTCTCGTCGACTGTGCCGTTGATCTCCCCCTCGAGCGACGCCGGCAGCCACCCCTTCCTCGACAGATGCGTTTCGTAGCACAACAGCGGGCGCTCCGACTCAACTTGCCTCTCGAGCAGCGTCATCCGATTATAAATCGCCTTCACCGAGTCGATCCGCTGCTGCAGATGTTGCGGCAACGAAAAATATTTGCACCAATGACTGAAATAATCATCGACGATCGCCGGCGGCAACCGATCACTGATCGAAATCTCCTCGCCGAAATGCTCTCGAACATATTCCCGCCACTGCTCCGTCGGTCCGAGCAAATTCACGCCCGCGCCCTGCTCCGCGTACATCACATTGCGCGCCGTCGAGACGAGGTACCAATCGACGGGATGAGCCTCGAGCATCATGCACTGCCGCGTGTTGAAGGTGTCGAAGCGCGTGAGCATCGTGAATTTCGTCGATGGTCGACAAAACAAACTCCAATGCGACAGCGTCCCAAGGTACGTCGCAATCTCTTCGGCGCCCAAGATCAACGCAAACTGTTCGCCGATCGACAACTTCTCCGGCGCGACCACTTTAAAGCCCCGCGCTCGATAGAACTCCTCGAAATACTCTTGGTTGGCGAGATAATTTTTCGTGTTGAGATCGCGCCCCCGCGTCAGGAACAATTTTTTGACATCTCCGCGCGGAACGATGCGCGACGAAAGCCGCTCGTAAGGCAGCATGAATTTCGACGTGAAGTCCTCTTTGATGAATGACGATTGATCCGGCACGATGATCGACTTGAATTGCGTCGGCTTGTTGACGAAGATGATGCGATCCTCCGGCAGACTCAGCAGGTCGAACAACTTGTAAACCCACCAACTGATTTTCCAACCGTGCAGGTTGAGGAACGCCACTTTCAATTTGAGCTCGGGATGCTCGAGCAAATACCACATTCGTGACAGGCATTCGCTGATGAAATGCCCGAAGTGGCACGTCAAGCCGCCGCCGAAAATTATTTCCTCCTCCGACCGTTCGATTGATTGACGGTCGAATTTTTTATTTGCCGTGATATCGAAATCCGCGCCGCGCTTCTCGTGATACAGATTGCCGTAGCCGCCGACGAATTTCAAATCTCGATCGAAAATCCCGCCGCCGAGTTGATCGCTTCGCTCGAGCGGAGGAACGATGATCCCGCCCTCGACCGTCCGCACTTCGAGCGCGCGCTCCGAAAAATATTTTTTCGAGAACAGTCGCCGCCAATTGTCGAAGTTCGGAACGTAAAGCCGCCGCCTCAATTCATTTTCGTCCATCGGATTGCTCCTTCCCCGCCGCGCGGCTCGAGTTTTATCTGTATCGCGTTCAATTTGACGTCGCGCACCGCAATCTTTTCGCCGTTGCGCCGCCACATGCTCCAATTGCCCTTGAAACTGTGCACGCGATAGAGCACGTCAAAGCCGCTCAACCTGTCGATGCGAATGCAGATGCCGTAAAACGCCTTATTTTTACCGACCACGCCCGCCTGTTGACCGTTGGCGACCTCCGACGTCCAACCGGTGTCGGGGTAATAGACGGAGTATCGAACGTTGCAGAACGGCTCGTTGAATTTGATTTTGATCGCCTGCAGACTCCACTCCTTGTCGTAAAATCCGCTGATATCGCCCTCGACATTTGTCGGGAGCCAGCCGCGCTGCGCCGAGTGCACATCAAAGCACAGGACGGGGCGCTTGCACTCGACCTGCCGCTCCAAGATCGCGATGCGGCTGTGCAATTGCTCAAGCGAATCGATACTGCGTTTCGGATTGCCGGAAAAATATTTGCACCAGCGCTCGATGTAATCGTCGGTGATCGCGCGCGACAAGCGGACGTTCGGGTCGAGCCGCCGCCGGTGATGGTCGATGATGTAGCGCTGCCAATACTCCGTCGGACCGAGCAGGCAAGTGCCGCCGCCCTGTTCGGCGTAGAGGAAACTCATCGCCGCGCTCACGAAACACCAATCGAGCCCGACCGCCTCGTTGATCAAACACTGTCGAGAGGCAATGCCATCGACGCGATTGATGAAAGTCCAGCGCGCGCCCTTATGACTGAACAGGCTCCAATGCGCGAGCGTGCCGAGGAATGTGGCAACCTCGTCGGCGCCGGTGATGAGCGCGATCTGATCGGTGATCGAGAGCGTCTCGGGGGCGATGACGGTAAAGCCGCGCCGTCGAAAAAACTCCTCGAAATACTGTTGATTGCAGAGATGCATCAGCGAGACGACGTTAGCGCTGCGCGTGAGAAAAACTTTTTTGATGCTCGACGGTCGAACGCGGCTCCTGACATGCTCGAACGGCGCCAAAAATTCTTTCGTGTAATCGAATTTGATGCGGGCGGCTTGATCGGGGACGGTGACGGATTTGAATTGCGTCGGCTTGTCGAGGATCACAACGCGATCCTCCGACAGCCCCATCAGATCGAGAATTTGATACACCCAATTTTTGAGTTCCTGCAGCCTGGAGGTCTTGACCATGAGGAAGATGACTTTGCGAGTGTCGTCGAGATTTTGAACGATGTACCACATTCGCGACAGGCAATCGGTCAAGAAATGCCCGAAGTGACACACGAGAATCCCGCTGAAGATCACATCGTCGTCGGAGTGAACGAGCTCCGTGCGATCGATCGGATAAGCCTCGTCAATGCAATACGTGCCGTTCTTGCCGGGCGGCGGGAGATTGTTGTAGCCGGCGACGAAATTCAAATCGCGATCGCACACGCCTCCACGACAATGATACGCATCTTTTCCTTCAATCGGACGTGCGGGGAGAATGATGCCGCTCTCGACGGTCTTGACCTCAAGCGGGCGCTCGGAAAAATATTTTTTCGTGCAGATTTGCTTCCAATGGTCGACGTTCGAAACGTACAGCCGTCGCTTCAAATCGATCTCATTCATTGTGCCACGCTCCGTTTCGGTTGAAGTTTGATCTGCACGCCGTCGAGCATGTGTTCGAGCGAAAGAAGTTTTGCGCCGTTGTCCTGCCACGGGCTCCACTCGCCGTTGAGATTGTGGATGCGATAGACCACATCGAACAGCGCCGCGCCGCGTTGATCGAGCACGATGCTCAAGCCGTAAATGCCTTTATTCTTGCCGGTCGTGCCCGCCATCGTCTTGTTGCCGACCAACTCGCTCCAACCGTCGTCCTTATAGTAGACCGAGTAATACACGCCGACGAACGGCTCATTGAAATAAATTTTGAGCGCCTGAATGCTCAGCTTCTGATCGAGCACGCCGCCCACATCGCCTTCGATGCACATCGGCAGCCAACCTTTGCGCGCCTGATGCACGTCGAAACATAACACCGGTCGCCGCATCTTCACGCACGTCTCGAGCATATTCAAGCGCGCGTAAATCTTTTTGATCGACTTGATCCGATTGTCGAGGTGCTCGGGCTTGGAAAAATAATTACACCAGTGCTGCACGTAATCATCGAACACCGCCGCCGGAATCCGCTGTTCGTCCTCGGTGAGCGTGATGTTGTATTTGTCGAGCACGAACCGCTTCCAATGCTCCGTCGGTCCGATTAAGCACACCCCGCCGCCCTGATCGGAGTGCATAAAATTCATCGACGTGCCGACCATATACCAATCGATCTCCGTCGCCTGATTGATCAAACACTGCCGCGAAGCAAAGTCGTCGACGCGCATGAGGAACGTCCACTTCACACCCGGTCGACAAAACAGACTCCAATGCGCCAACGTGCCCATGTGCGTGACGATCTCTTCGGCGCCGGTGATGAGCGCGACCTGCTCGGCGGCGCTCAGAGTCTCGGGCGCGACTATCGTATAGCCCAGCTTCCGATAGAACTCCTCAAAGTAATCCGCGTTGGCAAGATACATCTGCGTCTTGAGCCCTTTGCTCCGCGTTAAGAACAATTTTTTTACGTCTCCGCGCGGAGTGACTGCACTTGCCATCTTCCGAAACGGCACGAGGAACTTCTCATTGTAATTGTATTTTATACGAGAGCTTTGCCCCGGGATCGTGATCGAGCGGAATTGCCTCGGCTTGTCCTTTTCTTCGATGATCAGCACGCGCTCCTTCGGCAGCCCGAGCAGCTCGAAAAACTGAAACATCCACGGCGCAACTTTCCACGTGTTGACTTTGACGAAGACGACTTTGCGCGTGTCCTCGGGGTGCTCGACCACGTACCACATCCGCGCCATGCACTCGGTAATGAAATGCCCGAAGTGACAGATCATCGCGCCGCCCCAAATCACTTCCTCGTCGGACGTGACGATCTCCGACCGCTCGACCGTATATGCCTCGTCGATACAACACCAACCGTTGAGCTTGCCGGGCGCCTGATTGGAATATCCGGCGACGAATTTAAAATTCTGATCGCACACGCCGCCCTTGTATCGATGCTTGTCCTTATACTCCTTCATTTTGGCGGGCAGGATGATCCCGTTGTCGAGCGTCCGCACCGTCGGCAGCGTCGTCGAGAAATAATTTTTGATGCACTGCCGCTGCCAACCCTCGAAATTGGACACGTACAGCCGTTGGTGCAAATCGATTTCGTTCATCGCAAACCTCCTCACGGATTACTGTTGAGCTGATTGTTAAGAATCTCGACGCCCTTGGCAAGTTGGACGTCGTCATTGACGTTGGTGTCGAAGGCGAACGTCCGCGGGATCAAGCGATCGGATTTAATCTCGACATCCGGCTCGATGCCCACGCCGTCGATGCTGCGCTCATTGGGCGTATAATACTTGGCGATCGTCAGCTTGAGCCCGTCCTCGTGGAACATCGGCATCACCGTTTGAACGGAGCCCTTGCCGTAGGATTTCGTCCCGACAATCGTCGCCGCTTTCGTATCTTGGAGCGCGCCCGCCAACAGTTCCGAAGCGGAGGCGCTGTTGTGATCCATCAGCACGACGATCGGATATTTGGTGTGCTCGAGATCGGAGCTGTAGACTTCCTTCGACCCGTCGCGCTGAATCACGGAGACGATCGGTCCTTTCGGGACGATTTCCTTCGCGACCTCGACGCACGAAGTGATCACGCCGCCGGGATTTTCGCGCAGATCGAGCACGAAGCCCTTCATGCTCTTAGACTCGAGATCGCTCAGCGCCGCGCGGAACTCCTCGCCGGTCTTCTCGCTGAAGGAGGTGATGCGGATATAGCCGATTTTGTCGTCGATCATCTTGTCGGCAACGGTCTTGACGTTGATAATGTCGCGCTTGACGGTGTAAGTCGTGTCCTCTTGCCCTTCGCGCCCGATCAGAAGGTCGACGGTGGTGCCCGCCTCGCCGCGAATTTTGACGGCGACCTCATCGGGGAGAATCTCATCAACGGGCGTGCCGTCGACGGCAAGAATCCGATCGCCCGCTTGGAGCCCCGCGATCTGCCCGGGCGAATCGGGCATGACGGCGATGATGTGAACGCCGCCGTCCTTAAAACCCATGTAGACGCCGATTCCTCCGAAAGAACCGCTGGTGTCGGACTTGACCTGATTGTAGAGACGCTGATCGAGATAGACGGAATGAGGATCGCCGAGCGAATGAACCATGCCGCCGATGGCACCGTCGATCATTTTCGAGTAATCGACAGTCTCAATGTAATTTTGCTCAATGAAGTGCATGGCGGAGAGGAGCCGCGCAAGATTGGCGGCGCGCCCCGCGTTGAGCTCGAGCATGAAACAGATGCCGGCGATTGTCAAAAATGACGAGAGGGCTGCCGTCAAGAACACGTATAAAAAAATTTTTCTCTTGCTCATATGACCACCTCAAACGGTTATAGGTAATTCCACGGGCTGACAGGCTCGCCGTTGAGTCGCACCTCGAAATGGCAGTGCGGTCCCGTAGAGTTGCCCGTCGAGCCGCAATACGCAACGACTTGCCCCTGACTCACCGTCTGACCAACGCCGACCGCGAGCGACTCGTTATGCCCGTAGAGCGTGACAATCCCGCCGCCGTGATCGATCATAATCGTATTGCCGTAGCCGCCTATCCAGCCGCTTTCGATCACCACGCCGCTCATCGCCGCGTAAATCGGCAAGCCGTAATCGCCGCCGATATCGAGCCCGCTGTGGAATCGTTGACTGCCGAAAATCGGATGCGTCCGCCAACCGAACTCCGATGTGATGGGTCCGCTGAGCGGCCAGATCATTCCGCCGCCCGATGACGGCACGTAAGTCTCAACGTTATCCTCGTATTCGATCGACGGCACGTTCGATTGATAAGCCGCCGCCTCCTGTTGTCGACGAGCCGCCTCTTGCGCCGCTGCTTCCCGAGCCGCCGCTTCTTGCGCCGCCCGCTCTCGAGCCGCCGCTTCTGCCGCCGCACGCCACTTGCTCTGTTGAATCAGCTCGGCGACCCGCGCGGAGGCTGCCATCAGTTCGTCGTACTGTCGATCGTAGACGGCTTTGTCGTTCTGCATTCGATCGATCAGCTCCTGTTGTTTCGCAACTTTCGAATCCTTGACCGCCTTGGCGAACTCCGCCTTTTGCGCCAGATCGGCTTGCACCTGTCGATCCGCCTCGAGCTGTTCACCGATCGTCCGCAGCTCCGCCTGATAGTTGAGCACGACCTGCACCAGATCGTAATCCTGCATCACGACGCGCTTGAGTAAATCCATTCGCGTGAACAGATCGTTGAAATCTTTTGCGCCGAACAGCACGTCGAGATAACTGATCTGCCCGTTGATGTAAATGTCCCGCACGCGCGTCGACAGCACCGCGCGCTTCTTTTGATAATCGAGCTCGGCGGCTTGATATTTCTGTTCGTTTTGTTCGATCCGCGCCAGCGTTTGATCGAGCGTCGCCTGCTTTTCTTCGTAATCGGCAGTCGCCGCCGCCGCTTCCTCGTCGAGCTTGCGCTTGACCTCCGACACCGATTCGATCTCCAGCCAAAGCTTGTCGGACATTTGTTGCGCCTCTTGCGCTTGCGCGTCGTACTCTGCTTTTTCCGACTCGAGCTCCTCGATCTCGTCGGCTTGCGCGAGCGGGCTCAACGCCATCGTTGATATTATAAGCGCCGTCAATAATCTTTTCAAACTTAAACCTCCGAGTCGAACAGCAGTCGCGCCAAATGATGTCCGTCGACGCCGCCGAGTTTCAAGCCGCGCAGGCAGTAATGGCAGTAGCAGATCACGCGCGGCGTCTCGAATTGCCGGCAGTACTCGACCATCAAGCGGCGCTTTTCGTCGTCGGAGTGCGGCTCGAAAAATCCCTTTGCGCCCTCGACAAAACGCTTCGGCGCCAATTTCGCGTTGCGCTTCGGTTGCGGCTGATAAAGCGAATAACCGCAGAAGCGCGTCCGCTCATGATTTTCCTCGAGCTCGACAATCGAAACGTTCATTCGACGGAGGATCGAGCGGACGGCGTCCTGCTCCGCGCGGTTTTCTTTTGACCGCCAACAATCTTGGATCGTGATGCATTCGCCGCCAAGATCGGGATATTGAAATTGCTCGTCTGACAGAATCAGCTCCCACAAGGATTGTCGCTCGATCTCGGGATGACGCTCCTCGAAAATCGCCGCGCAGTTGTGGCAAAGCGAGACCATCGTCGCTCCGCGCGGAAAAGTTTCAAAGTGAGGGATCGAGCGCCATTGAGCGCGATACCACTCGGGCATGCGCTGTTCAAATTCCTCGACCTTATATTTGTCGACGCAGCAGCGAATGATGGGCAACTCGAAACGCCGCGCGATGTAATCTTGGATTTTTTGACTGAGCGCGGGAAAATCCTCGGTGAAGATGCAGCTTGCGATGTAAAATTTTTGATCCATAGCAATCCCTCCAATCAGACTTCCAAAAAGCGCTTAAGCGAGACGGTGCTGCCGAGGATGCCGACTAAAATGCCGGCGATGATCAGCGCGGCGGTGACGTAATTCATCAGCGGGTATTGCGGCAGCAGCGGCAGGAAAGTCAGAGTGCTGTAGACCTTCGCCGCCATTGCCGCGTAGAAACTTTTAATGGCGAGCGCCGACAATCCTCCGCCGATGAAACCGAGCGCGATCCCCTCGAGGATGAAGGGCCAGCGCACAAACCAATCGGTGGCGCCGACGTATTTCATGATGGCGATCTCCTTTCGTCGAGCGAAGACAGTCAAGCGGATGGTATTCGAAATGACGAAGACGGTCGCGCCCGTCAACAGCACCATCAACACGAAGCCGAACAATCGGATCAGTTTAGTGATATCGAAGAGATGATTGGCGACGTCCTGACCGTATTTCGCCTCGTCGACACCGTAGAGATCGGCGATCGCAAAGGCGGTCGAGCCGACGAGTTCGGGCTTGGTGACGGTGACGTCGTAGGAATTGGGGAGCGGATTTTGATCGCCGAGCGCGTCGAGGATATATTTTTGATCGCCGAGCCGTTCTTGGAGACGCTCGAGTGCCTGTTCGCGCGGGACGTATTCGATCTTGGCGATGCTTTTCATATCGCGCATCATCTTCTCGACTTCGGCGCGCCCTTCCTCTGTGAGAGCATCGTTAAGGTAGACGGCGATCTGTACTTGAGACTCGAGTTCGGCAGCGAGGCGCGTCATGTTGAGCACGAGCAATAAAAAGACGCCGAGAATGAACAGTGAGACGGCGACGGTGCCGATCGATGCGAAAGTCATCCAACGGTTGCGGCGCATCGACACGACCACTTCGCGCACGAAATACTCTGTTGTACGTAACTTCATCAGTTCACCTTCCGATTGTTTGTTAATAACATTGTACATTGCGCGGCGCGCTTTTTCAACCGCTCGATTGAAGGATATGGCGTTGCATCGAAGAATATCAGCGGCGAAAGGAGGCAGCAAAAATGATTGAGCCGCACATCAAGCCCGACGCCCCCGGCACTCAACCCGGCGATGTCGGCAACGGTCGCGTCCTCGTGCTCAACGAACGGCAGCAGAAGTTTTTAGCCTGCACCAATAACAAACGATACTGCTCGGATAAATGTCGAATCGATCATCTTCAAACACTTCGTCAGCGGCTGTGCACATGCGTTGTCTGCGGCAAAATATTTCCGACGCGCCGCAACAATCCCGCAATGACTTGCTCCGATAAATGCGCTCAAGTCGTCAGCGAAGTCAAAATGCCCGTCCTGCACTCGAGCGACGAAACCGATTTTGAGCCGACGAGCATCAGGAGCTGTCCGATTTGCGGTCAACGGTTCGCCGCTCAACCGAGTGAATGATGGTATTCAACCTCATCGTCGAGTGTCGCAACGGGAATGCCGATGCCGCTCATCGGATTGTCGATGAATTTATTGAACGGCTCCGCGCGGACAAAATTTGAGATCGGCGCGTTGACAGGAAAATTTTTTGCGATATAATTTACGTCGAGGTTAAAAATTTTTAGCGATAAGGAGATTAGAGCATGGCACAACTCGATCTGACGAAATACGGCATCACCGGCACGACCGAAGTTCTCTACAATCCGACGTACGAGGTTCTTTTCAACGAGGAGACCAAGCCCGGACTTGAGGGCTTCGATAAGGGCGTCGAGACCGAACTCGGCGCGATCAACGTCATGACTGGCGAATTTACGGGTCGCTCGCCCAAGGATAAATTCATCGTCTACGACGAGACGACCAAAGAAGGCGCGCCCGGCGAAGTTTGGTGGACGACTCCCGAATTTCCGAACGACAATAAAAAGGCATCCGTCGAAACTTGGAACGAACTGAAAAAGCTCGCTCAAAAGGAACTGTCGAATAAGAAACTCTACGTCGTCGACGGCTTCTGCGGCACTCATAAAGATACGCGCATGAAAATCCGCTTCATCATGGAAGTGGCGTGGCAGGCGCATTTCGTCACCAACATGTTTATTCGTCCGAAGACTCAAGCCGAGTTCGATCAAGAGCCGGACTTCGTCGTCTACAACGCGTCGAAGGCAAAGGTTGAAAACTATAAAGAGCTCGGGCTCAACAGCACCACGGCGGTCGTCTTCAACGTCACCTCGAAAGAGCAGATTATCCTCAACACTTGGTACGGCGGCGAGATGAAAAAAGGTTTGTTCAGCATGCAGATGTATTTTATGCCGCTTAAGGGCATTGCATCGATGCATTGCTCCGCCAACACCGATATGAACGGCGAGAACACCGCGATCTTCTTCGGGCTGAGCGGCACCGGCAAGACGACCCTTTCGACCGATCCGAAGCGCTTGCTGATCGGCGACGATGAGCACGGTTGGGACGACCAGGGCGTGTTTAATTTCGAGGGCGGCTGCTACGCGAAGGTTATCAATCTCGATCCCGTCGCCGAGCCCGACATCTACAACGCGATTCGTCGCGACGCGCTCCTCGAGAATGTCACGGTCGATAAAGACGGCAAAATTGATTTCGCCGACAAGAGCGTCACCGAAAATACCCGCGTCAGCTATCCGATCTACCACATCAAAAAGATCGTGCGCCCCGACAGCCACGGTCCCGCGGCCAAGAGCGTGATCTTCCTCAGCGCCGACGCCTTTGGAGTGTTGCCGCCGGTTTCGATCCTCACGCCCGAGCAGTGCAAATACTATTTCTTGAGCGGCTTCACGGCGAAACTGGCCGGCACCGAGCGCGGCATCACCGAGCCGACTCCGACGTTCAGCGCGTGCTTCGGTCAAGCATTCCTTGAGCTGCATCCGACCAAATACGCTGAGGAGCTCGTCAAGCGCATGGAAAAATCCGGAGCCAAGGCATATCTCGTCAACACCGGTTGGAACGGCACCGGCAAGCGCATTTCGATCAAAGATACGCGCGGCATCATCGACGCGATCCTCGGCGGTGCGATCCTCAAGGCTCCGACCAAAAAGATTCCGATCTTCAATCTCGAGGTTCCCACCGAGCTCGAGGGCGTTGCCACCAACATTCTCGACCCGAAGAACACCTATGCCGATGGCGCCGAGTGGGATCGCAAGGCGAAAGATTTGGCGGAGCGCTTCATCAAAAACTTCCACAAATACGAGTACAACGCCGCAGGCAAGGCGCTCGTCCCGGCAGGTCCGCAACTCTAATCAACGAATCAACATCAGTGGAAATAAATTATCCCGTCCTTCGTGGGCGGGATTTTTTATTTCAAACCGATCTCGATCGCCTTCGACGGGCAATCGGCAGCGCATCGATCGCATCGAACACATTCACTCGAATTAGGAGCCGCCGTCGGATCGATCAACATAGGGCATGCTCGAGCACAGCGTCCGCAGCCGACGCATTTCTTTTCGTCGATCGACAATCGATAGAAACTGATCCGATTCAACAGCCCGTACATCGCGCCCAGCGGACAGAGCACTCGACAGAAAAACCTTTCGACCGTCGCACTGCCGATCAGCACGATTAACAGCACCGCTATCTTCAAAGCGAACAGACCGCCGAGCACCGCGCGGAGCTCGGGATGAGTGATGAGCAGCGGCAGCCCCGCCTCGAGCGTCCCGACGGGGCAAATGTATTCGCAGAACGCCGGCTCCCCGATCCCCGCATAATCCGTCACCGCCGCCGGCAAGATCAGCACGAATGTAATCAGCACGAAATATTTTATGCGCTCGGCTCCGCGCGGAAGTTTAAATTTTGGTGTCGGCAGTCGATAGATCAACTCCTGAAACAATCCGAAGGGGCATAAATATCCGCACACCACTCGACCGATCAACAGCCCGATCAATATCACGCCGCCAAGCGCGTAGAGACTCACGCTGAAGTTCATCGACCCGCCTATCGCCTGCATCACTCCGATCGGACACGCCAATACCGCCGCAGGACACGACCAACAGTTGAGCCCCGGCGCGCAAAAATTTTTCAGCGCTCCTTTGTATAATCGACCGTCGAGAAAATTCATCATCAGCGGATTGCTCATAACGAACGCCGCCCATTGGATCAGTCGCCGCCTCGTCACGTCAACCCAATCCTATGCACTCGAGACATACCCGCGCCGCTTTGTTGAGGATCATCGACAGCTCGCCGCGCTCAACGCCCGCCCATATCATCGCGCCCGCCGTCAAGCCGATCAGCAACCTAATCATCGCCGTCGACATCGTCATCGTGCTCGTCGAGATAACGTTCGACAAAATCTTTATACGCCTCGACATTCGCGCCGATAATCGGCTCGCCCACGATGTTGCCTTCGCTGTCAATGAAAATCGTCGTCGGCACCGCCTCCACCGTCGAAAGATAATCAATCATCTCCACGCTCGGAATGATGTTGATGAAATTCGCATTCGCCTCGCGCAAAATTTTCCTCGCCGACTCGATCGTATTCGAGTCGTTGTCGCTCCGAACGTCGCACACCAATCCGATCAGCTGCACGTCATCCGGCATCTCCTCGACCCAACGCCCCAGCTCGGGCATCTCTGCTATGCACGGAGGACAGAATGTGCCCCAGATATTGAGCACCGTCAATTTTTTGTCGGCGAAAATTTTATCCGTCACTGTCGAATCGTTGATCGTCCGCGCCGTGAACGACGGAAATGTTTTGAGCGATTGCGCCTGTTGCGCCGCAACCGTCGGCTCCGATTGCGCGTCTGTCGATTGTTCGCTCGCAACTTCGTCGCAGCCCGCCGTCACCATTAGCAGCGCCGTCAAACTCATCGCCAATAATTTTTTCCTCAATCCGCTCACTCCCCCTCAATCAAATCCAAAAACGCGCCGTAGCCTTCGCGCGCCATTTCCGTCGAGACAAACAGCGGTTGCCCCGTCGTCACGTCAACGTAAATGCCCGCGCGAAACTCGCCATCGTACTCATTTTTGAACGGGCGCTCCGTCGCCGCGTTTTGCGTCACATCATACTGCAGCTCCGTCAGGCGCCGCCGAAGTTCTTCGTCCGACGGCTTAGAGTAGACAGTTGCGCGCGTGTGCTCGAGCGGCGGCTCATTCATCCGCTTCACAGCCTCGAACGTCGCCGGTCTGATGTGGCAATAACCTCCGGGATTTTTTGTCAGATAGTCTTGATGCTCCTCCTCGGCGCGATAAAAATTGACAATCGGCGCCAACTCGATCGCAAGCGGCTCCTCGCAACGCCTCTGCAATTCGTCAAGCTCCGCGCGGATCGTCTCGAGATCGCGCTCGTCGGAATAATAAATTCCCGTCCGATATTGAATGCCGCGATCATTGCCCTGCCGATTGATCGACGTCGGATCGATCGACAGGAAATACGCCTCGAGAATGTGATCGAGCGCAACCTTCTCGGGCTCGTAAACGACGTGGACGGTCTCCGCATGCCCGCTCGACGCACACACATCGCCGTACGTCGGATTGGCGGTCGAGCCGTTGGCATAACCGACCTCCGTCGAGACAACCCCGTCGATCAATCGGATCAAATACTCCGTCCCCCAAAAACAACCGCCCGCCACATAAATCTCCTTCTGATTTTCGACGGGATTGTTGCTCTGAACGATGCCCTTCGGGATTTGATCGAGCGGCGGCGACTTTTCTTCTTGACCGCACGCCGAACAAAGACTCGAGATTAATGCCGTGAGCGTCATAAGTATCAGCCTCCAATCCAAAAATTTTTCGCGCCGCATCATTCAAACCTCCCGTCGCGAATTCCAAACGATCAGCCCCGCTCCGACCGCCACAACGACCGTCGCTATCAACGGCGGCATCGGCACCGAGCCCGCGTCGACCAGCATTTTCACCACCATCGGCACCGGCAGCGACCACGCCCCCAACGCTATCCTGAAATTTTGTCGCAGGATTTTTTTTGTCCGCGCCGCGACCGTCATCAGCTCGAATAATTTCCCTGCCTCGTCGATCACAAAATCCGCCGACTCCGATTCACCATCCGATATCAAAATCGACACGTCCGCCGCCTCGAACGCCGGCAAGTCCCGTTCCGCCGAGCTGATCATCGCCACCATTCGACCCCGCGCCTGCATTAATTGTATTTCCCGCGCCTTGTCCTCCGGCAAAAGCTCCGCGCGGATCGCGTCGATCGAGAGCCCCTTGATCATCGTGTTCGCCTTTTTCTTCGGCTCCGCCGTCAACAGCACTGTCTCCAGCCCGTTGTACTTGAGCCGCTCCAAAAATGTCGCTGCACGCTCGTCGACTTCGTCCTTCAATCCTATCAGCCCCCGCGCCGTCCGCCCGATGCTCACTACCAACGGCGTCTTCGATCGCGCCGCCAGCTGATCGATTTTCGTCCGAAGCTCCACGCTGATTTTCACGCCTTCGTCCTTGATCCACGCTGCCCGCCCGACTCGTATCGTGTTGCCGTTGATGAGCGCCTCCACGCCATTGCCCTCGAACTCGTTGAACATCACCGCGTTGTCGAGCCGCAACTCCCGCGCCTCCGCCGTCTCGACGATCTTTCGCCCAAGCGGATGTTTCGAGCCGCGCTCCGCCGACGCCGCCGTCGCCAACAAACCCGCTTGCGTTAAGCCCTCGGGGATCAAATCCGTTATAAAATATTCGCCCGTCGTCAGCATCTTGTTCATCGAAAACGCCGCCGTGTCGATCGTGCTCAAGCGCTCCAGCGCACCTGTCGAGCGCATTCGGACGCCGATCGCGTCGACCTCCCGCGCCGCGCGCTTTAATACGAGCGTCGAGCCGAGCGCGAAATTGATCGGCGAGAAGGCGATCAGCGTCGTTAACGCCGCAAGGATCGCCTCCTGCTCCGAGCGTTGGAAGTACAAAAATCCGCCGGCTGCCGCCGACAGGATTATATTCGCGATCAAAAAAAATTTCAGTTTAGGCATGACGGGTGATCGAAACGGCAACCTCAAAACCGCCGACATCGGCGGGCGCCGCCTTGCGTACCGTCGTCTTGACGATCTCGATGGTCGAGAAACCCGCCAAGAGTTTCGCGGCAATGCCCTCGGCGACAGCCTCAATCAATTTGCGCGGCTCACCCTCGACAACATTCTTGATCACATCGAACACCGCCACGTAATTGATGGTATCGTCAAGATTGTCGGAGCGCCCCGACTTCGACAGATCGAGCTCAAGCTCGACGTCGACGACGATGGTTTGACCGACGGCGCGCTCCTCCGCACTGCAACCGTGATGCCCGCTAAATCTCATTCCCGTCAAAATCAATTGGTCTCGCATTATATCACCTCTTAACCAGCACATCCGTCGCGCGCAGCATCGGCGCAATCAGCTTGACGTTGTGGATGCGAAGAATATCGGCACCCTTCATCGCCTCGATCACGCTCCACGCGCCCGTCGTTTCGTCGCGCAGATCGAGCGGCAAGCCGAGCGCGTAGCCGATCACCGACTTACGACTGAAGCCGAGCATCAGCGGGCGATACTTTTTCAATTTCTCGAGTTGGCGCAGGATCAGCAGATTTTGTTCTTGCGTTTTGCTGAAGCCGATCCCCGGGTCGAATATCAATTTCGATTGATCGAGACCGACTTCGCGCGCCGTCTCGAGCGTCCACTCAAAAAAATGTTTTATGTCGTCGATCAGATCGGCGGCGGAGCGATTGTGCGTGACGACCAGCGGACAACCGAGCCGCGCGGCGCATTCGATCATCGGTCGCTCGACGTGGACGGTGTTGATGAAATCGGCGCCGAGAGCGATCGCGGCTCGAGCGACTTCCGGCTTGTAAGTGTCGATGCTGATCGGCAGCGGGCAATCGACGAGCGCGCGCAGAACGGGCTCAACTCTCGAAATCTCCTCGTCGACGGAGATCGGAGTGTAATTCGGTCGGGTCGACTCCGCGCCGATGTCGATTATGTCGGCGCCGTCGTCGATCATCTCTCTGATCTGAGCGAGCGCGTGATCGAGGTTCGGCCATCGACCGTCGCCGCTGAAAGAATCGGGCGTGATGTTCACGATGCCCATCACCAGCGTCCGCTCTCGCCCCAAAAAATTAATAGTGCGGGTGAAGTTTGACATACTCCACCGGTCGGCTCCAATCAACATGTATACCGGTCTCCTCCCATAATTTTGTCAGGGCCACCTTGAAATTTCCGGCGCTCGCCAGCGGATCGATCGCTTCCCGCGTGAAGTCGAGCAGCGTCTCGTGCGGAATCAAAATCTCGTGGATCGTGTGCAAAAATTTTTCCGCCAGCGCCCGACCCTCTTCGTTGTCGAGCACCACCGCAGCATTTTTATTTTCGTCATCGTATTCGATATAGCCGAGATCATTTTTGAAACTGATTGCCACACTGTAATCGCCCATCGCAACCTCTCCCTTCCGATTATTAACAGTTCATTATTTATTATCGGCTCCCGCTTGTCAACCAAAAAAAATACACCCTCGACCGCTGATGAACGCGCGATCGAAGGTGCCAACCGTGCCGCCCGTGCGAGATCGGTCGGCGCGCAGTTAAAGATAAACTTTATTTATCGGATTGTCAACGGATTAGCCGAGAACCTCGAGGAAGTCATCCTCCGGTTTGACGTCGCCGGTCTTGAGCGGGCGAATGGTGGAATACGCCGGCGTGTTGACGACGATCAACGGAGTGGTGACGGGATAACCCGCTTTATGAATCGCATCGATGTCGAAGGTGACGAGCAAGTCGCCGCGCTTGACTTTCTGTTCGGCCTGGACTTTTGCTTCGAAGTGCTGACCGTTGAGTTTGACGGTGTCGACGCCGATATGCATCAGCAGCTCGGTTCCGTCGTCGGTGACCATGCCAACCGCGTGATTGGTGGGGAACACGAGGTTGATTGTGCCGTCCGCCGGAGCAAACAGTTTGCCTTCGGTCGGCTCGATCGCCGCGCCGTCGCCCATTGCGCGAGACGCAAACGCATCGTCGGGAACTTCGTTCATGAGCATCATACGACCGATCTCATGCGCGCCGAGCTTGGAGTCTTTCATCTTGGGCTTCTCGGGCTCTGCCGCTGCCGGAGCCGGTGCCGCTCCGCCGCCGCCTGCCTGTTCTGCCAAGGCGCGATCGATCTTGCCCTCGCGGATTGCCTCGACGAACTCTTCGAAGTTCGCCTTGACGATCGTAACGCTCGGACCGTAAATGACTTGGATTGCATTGCCCTTGAGAACAACGCCGCCCGCGCCGGTGCTCTTGAGTTTCGCCTCATCGACTTTGGAGCCGTCGACGAGCGTCAAGCGCAAACGAGTCGCGCAGCAGTCGATCTCGGTGACGTTGTCGACGCCGCCCACGCCGACGAGAATGTTGGCGGATTTGGTGTCGAAGTCCGCAGGAAGACCCGCAGGAGCCGCGCCGCCGGCAACGCCGACGCCCGTCGCTTTGCGATAGTCGTCCTTGGAGACCATCTTCATCTCTTCGTCGCCTTCCTCACGACCCGGCGTCTTCAAATCCCACTTGAGAATGAAGAAGCGGAAGGTGAAGAAGTACAGAACCGCGTAACCGGCGAAGATCGGCAGCATCGCAATCCAGCTGGATTTATCGTTGCCGGGCAGGACGCCGTAGAGCAGGAAGTCAATCAAACCGTCGGAGAAGGTCGTGCCGATTGCAATGCCGAACATATGGCAGAGCATGAACGACAGCCCCGCAAAGATGACGTGGATACCGAAGAGCTCCTTCGCAAGGAAGAGGAAGGTGAACTCGATCGGCTCGGTGATGCCGGTGAGGAACGAGGTCAAGCCGACGGAGAACAGCAGCGATGCGGCTTGCTCTTTCTTCTCGGGACGTGCGCAAGTGTACATTGCGAACGCCGCCGCGGGCAGACCTGCCATCATGAACGGGAACTTGCCCATCAGGAAGCGGCAAGCCTCAACGGAGAAGTGCTGAGTATTCGGGGACGCGAGCTCTGCGAAGAAGATGTTCTGCGCGCCCATGATTGTCTGACCATCGATGATTGCAGTTCCGCCGAGACCGGTCTGCCAGAACGGGAGATAGAAGATGTGGTGCAGACCGAACGGGATCAGAGCACGCTCGAAGCAGCCGAACAGGAATGTGCCAACGTAGCCGGACGCCTGAACGAGTGCGCCGAGTTTGAAGATGCCTTCCTGAACGAACGGCCAAACGAAATACATGATCGCTCCGCAAACGATACCGAAGCTCATGCAAGCGATCGGGACGAAACGGGTGCCGCCGAAGAATGCGAACGCGGGCGGAAGTTGTTGCTTATAGAATCTGTCGCAGATTGCGGACGCCGCCAAACCGGTGACGATACCGGCGAACACACCCATCTGGAGAGTGCGGATGCCGAGCACGTCGGTGATGGCGCCTTCACGTACGTGGGCGGCGATTGCGCCGTCGACGATCGAGCCGTCGAGGATAAGAAATACGTGAATGGTCGTGAGCATAACGAGATAAAAGATTGCCGCGCCGAGAACCGCGATGCCTTTTTCTTTCTTGGCGAGACCGAGTGCGACCGCCAACGCGAAGATCAGAGGCAGATTCCCGAAGATCGCACCACCGACGTTCGAGAGGATCAGCATGAAGCTGAATAATCCTCCGCCGGGATGCAGAACGCTCTCCAAACCGTACGCCGCGATGGTCGTCGGGTTGGAGAAGGAAGCACCGATACCGAGCAGCACGCCCGCGAACGGGAGCACCGCGATCGGCAGAAACAGTGCTTTACCGATCTGTTGAGCAACAGCAAATGCGCTGCCACCAGCCATGGTCAATTCCCCCTTTTGATTTTGATCGATTCGAGTGTCAATCGACTCTCAGCTATACGATCCCTCCTCTCGATGATAAAAGCGATAAACTATATCATCTGATCCGTAGACAATTATATCACGCCGTTTGTATTTGACAACAAAAATTTTTGCCGGTCGACCAGTTTTTTTTCATCTTGACGTGAGTCGACTTCAACCTTTAAAATGATCGCAACAAAAAATCCCTTAACGGGGGATCGATTGGAGGAGATATGATGGCGAAACAAGCGCCCATCGTCGGCAGCAAAAATGTCACCGGCGAAAATTATTCCGGCACCGCCGCGAAGGTTTACTTCACGAAGGTCATCGACGCCGAGCATCTCATCAAACTCTATAAGCTCGTCAACGAGAACATCTACGGCAAGGTCGCGATCAAGCTGCACACCGGCGAAAAGCACGGTCCCAATATCCTGCCGCGCGACATGGTCAAGGCGTTCCAAGCGCAGGTTCCCGACAGCGCCATTGTCGAGTGCAACACCCTTTATCCCGGCGATCGTTTCGACGACAAAGGGCATCGCGAGACGCTCGAGGTCAACGGCTGGACGTTTTGCCCCGTCGATATCATGGACGAGGGCGATAAGACCGTCGACCTGCCCGTCCGCAATCCGTTCCATCTCAAGCACGTCGCAATGGGCGCGCATCTGATCAATTACGATTCGCTGATCGTCTTGACGCATTTCAAAGGGCATGCAATGGGCGGCTTCGGCGGCTCGATGAAGAACATCGCGATCGGCTGCGCAAGCGGACATCTCGGCAAGGCTCAAGTGCACGGCGTCGATCCCGCCAACGTCCCCGAGAATTATCTCGAGTGGCCCGATAAGGAATATTTCATGGAACTGATGGCGGATTCCGCTCAGGCGACGATGAATTACTTCGGCAAGCACATCGTTTACATCAATGTGATGCGGCGGTTGAGCGTCGACTGCGATTGCGCGGGCGTGACGGCGGCGGAGCCGACCATGGCCGATCTCGGCATCGTCGCCTCGACGGACATCCTTGCCGCCGATCAAGCGTGCGTCGACATGGTCTATGCGGCGTCCGACAGCGCCGATCTCAAAGAGCGGATCGAGTCGCGCGTCGGCATGCGCCAGTTGAGCGCCATGGCGGAGAAAAAATTGGGCAATCCGCAATACGAATTGATCACCATCGACTGAAAAAAACTTTTTCGTCGGCAGAAAAATTTCTTGCCGGCGTTTTTTTTTTGATCGGCGGCAGGGATTTTCTTTTTTTATATCGAAACTTGCACTGATAATTTACTATCGAAAGTCGGCGGCATTTCGATGAACGTCGGTCTTGAGAGGAAGGAGTTTGATAACGTGGATGCAAAGCTTGTTAATCCTTTTATTGACGCTTTCATCTCGGTCATGCCGCAAATCGGCTTCCCCACACCCAAGCGGATCAAAATTTATCTCCAAAATAAAACCCTTACCGGGGCGGGCGTGGTGGTCTCCATCGGTTTCACGCGTCAGCTCAAAGGCAATGTTGTCTACAATATGAGCGAGGACACCGCCAAATTCATCGCCTCTACCATGATGATGGGCATGCCCGTCGCCGTCTTCGATGAGATGGCTCAGAGCGCTATTTCCGAAATGGCCAATATGCTCGCCGCCAATTCCGCCACAAACCTTACCGCGCTCGACCTGCTCGTCGATATCTCGCCGCCCATTCTCACCGTCGGCACGGGAGTTTTCAACGTTGGCAACGCTCAATTCCTCGTCGTCGAAATGGATCTCGGCGGGCATAAGGTCGATATCGCCATTGCCGTCGAGCGCAATACCTGATAAGGGTGATCGACAATGGCTTCTCAGCTCAGCAAAATCAGGCGCCTCGTCGCCGTGCTCGACGAGACCACCCTCATCGGCTCGAAAGCCCTCGACGCCGCCGTCAAATCCATCTCTAATTTCTCGAGTTGGCAATCCGTCATTGATACCATCGTCAAGGATTGCGCCGCTTATGACGGGCATTACGAGGATTTTTTGAAGGATCAATGCGGCATCGTCCTCGATAATCGCGATACCGGCGCCATCACAGGCTCCGACGCGGGCGGTTCAAAAATCCGCAACGCTGAATCGATTGTCTCCGAGTCGGGCGATTGGGCTTATCCCGAAAACGAAACCACCTCCAACATCAACGGGCTCACCGTCAAATACCCCCGCAAATCCACCCTCAGCGACGCCGAACAGTGGATCGTCGGCGCGCTCGACACGTGGTGGATTGCGGGTGCGCTCGAGCTCGTCGAAAACTCCTACGGGCTCAACTTCAACGAGTCCGGCACCTCCGTCAAGAATATCGAAGTCAAATTCGAGAACAGCTCGAGCAGTTCGCTCCTTGCCTACGTTCAATACGATAAGAAGCAGAAAGTCTCGACCTTGACGATAACCATCAATATGAAAAAGTATCGCGACATCGATACGACCGACCCCAACGGCTATACCGAGTCCGCGCCGATTTATCTCGACCGAACCATCGCCCACGAGATCACTCACGCCGTCATGGCCGCCAACTTCGACTTCTTCTACCAGCTGCCGGCGCTCTTCACCGAGGGCATCGCCGAACTCACGCACGGCATTGACGATCAGCGCCGCGCTTACATCGTCGATCTCGCGTCCAACTCCGCCAAGCTCAAGTCTTCGCTCTCGACCACGGCGACAAGCGGCATCAGCGCGATCAATTACGCCGCCGGTTATATCCTCCTGCGCTACCTTGCAAAGCAATCCGCTGCCGAGCGCGATCCCGACGTCGATGTGGTCTATAACGCCGACGTCGATGATGAAGACGAGTCAACTTATTCGGCGACCTTCTCCGACGATCAAAAGACGCTGACCGTTGTCGGCAATTTTCCCGATGACGTTTGGCTCGAGGGTTGGAGCACGATTACCGGCGCCGACAACGCTTATGAGAATTACGATACCGTCACCATCGACGCGCGCCGTATGACTTCCGCTCGTCACGTCCTTGCCGGCAATTACAATGATAATGTGATCCGCGCGGGCTCTGCGGGCTCGACGCTCTGGGGCGGTTCGGGCGGCGACGACTCCCTCTACGGCGGCGACGGGCGCGATGTTTTTTGGTACAACGACTCCGATGGCAACGATTTTATTCGCAACTTCACCTCGGGCACGGCGGCGACGGCTGATGTGATCGTCTTTGCCGACAAAAGTTACGGCACGATTGAGCGCTCGATGAGCACCGTCAAGTTTGCGAAGGATAATGCGACGCTCACCGCCATTATCGGCTCGAGCGTCGATGATGCCGTTCAGTATTGTTTCGACGGCGCCAACGTTTACAACGACAACATTTCGACGATCAAAATCGGCAACACCGCTTGGAGCAACACCTTCACCGTCGACGACACGACCGACAAATATCTTGGCGGCAACGGCGACGACACGCTTAAGGTCGCGGGCGGCGAGCAATATAATATCTGGCTCAACACTGATGAAAAATTTTCGTCGATCGAAAACCTTGACGCCTCGAGCTCGACGGGCGCTCATCAGCTTGTCGGCAGTTTCGACAACAGCGTCGTGGTCGGTGGCGAAGGCAATTCCAGTTTGTGGGGTGGCGGCGTCAACGACGACACGCTCATCGGCGGCTCGGGCGCGGAGATGTTTTTCTACCTTCACGACGACGGCAACGATGTCATCAACAATGTCGGCGCCAACGACTTGGTCAACTTGCTCAACATCAATTTCGAGCAGCTGACGGGGATCGAGTTGGAGGATCGGACGCTTGCCGTCAAATTCGACAACGAGCAGACGCTCAAGGTGACGGCGGCGGAGGATGATGTGACGTTCCAACTTGCCGACGGTTCGCGCTGGACGTTCAATCATTCGAGTCAAAGTTGGCGAACCTGAGAAAAATTTTTTTGCCAAGCTAATCAGCCTCCGGTCGAGCGCGGTCGGGGGTTTTGTGTTAAAGGGGGATTATATTGCAGATCAAAAAGATGATTGAGGCGGCGATCACCGGCGCAGTGGCGGCGGCGATCGAAGAAGGGGCGTTGAAGGCGGCGGAGTTGCCGTCGATCGAATTGGAGGTGCCGCCGAAAAAAGAGTTCGGCGACTTCGCGACGAATTTTGCAATGCAATCGGCGAAAATTTTTCGGATGAACCCGCGCAAGATTGCGGAGATCGTTGTCGAGCGGATCGATCGAACGAGATTCGAGCGGATCGAGATCGCGGGCGCGGGCTTTATAAATTTTTATCTCAAGCCGACGGTGATTTACGATCACTTCCGTTCGATCCTCGACGCCGGCGATCGCTATGGTCAATTGCCCGCTCGAGGCAACGCTCCGATCCAAATCGAGTACGTCAGCGCCAATCCCACCGGTCCTTTGCACGTCGGGCATGGGCGCGGGGCGGCGGCGGGCTCGGCGATCGTCAACATTCTCCGCGCGGCGGGCTATAATGTCGAGGCGGAGTATTATATAAATGACTTCGGCAATCAGATGAATAATTTGGCGCGGTCGGTCAACGCGCGCTATCTTGAGTTGCTCGGTCGGACGGTCGAGTTCCCCGAGGACGGCTATCACGGCGAAGACATCATCGACACCGCGCGGAGGATTGTTGCGCGCGACGGCGACAAGTATCTTGCGCTCGACGAGGCGGAGCGGCTCAAGATTTTTCAGGATTTGGCGTATGTGGAGAAGTTGGCGGGGCTTCGGGAGGATTTGTCGGCGTTCCGCGTGGAGTTCGATACGTGGTTCAGCGAGCGGACGCTGCACGACGAGGCGATCAACAGTGCGGTCGAGACGCTCAAATCGAAGGGCGCGATCTACGAAAAGGACGGCGCTTTGTGGCTCAAGTCGACGGATTACGGCGACGACAAGGATCGCGTGGTGATTCGCGAGAACGGTCAGCCGACGTACCTTGCCGCCGACATTGCCTATCACAAGAATAAATTTGAGCGCGGCTTCGGGCTGCTGATCAACATTTGGGGTGCGGATCATCACGGCTACATCGCGCGTGTGAAGGCGGCAATGTCGGCACTGGGCTTCGATCCCGAGCGGCTGAAGATACTTTTGCTGCAGATGGTGAGCCTGTATCGTGGCGGCGAGCTGGTCAAGATGTCGAAACGGACGGGCAAGAGCATCACGCTGCACGAGTTGATCGAGGAGGTCGGGATCGACGCGGCGCGGTTCATTTTCCTGATGCGCTCGATCGACAGTCAATTGGATTTCGATCTCGATTTGGCGGTCAAAAAATCGAGCGACAATCCGGTGTACTACGTGCAGTACGCGCACGCGCGGATCAGCAGCATCTTCCGTCAAGCGACGGAGGTCGGATTGGAGCTTGGATCGAAGCCGCGGCTTGAGCTGTTGACGCACTCGACTGAGGTCGATCTGATCAACAAGATCGCGGGCTATGAAGAGGAGATCGATCGTGCGGCGGCGGAGTATGCGCCTCAACGGATCGCGGCGTATTGTCATGATGTGGCGGCGGCGTTTCACAGCTTCTATCGCGAATGTCGGATAATCGGCGTCGAGGAGCCGTTGGCGGAAGCGCGGCTGGCGCTGATCAAAGTGACGGCGCATGTGATCCGGCACGCGCTCGGACTGCTCGGAGTGAGCGCGCCGACTTCAATGTAAATCTCTCCCGCCCACCCGCCCCTGAAAAAATTTTTTTCAATAAGTGGGCGCCCCCGACCGTCGCCACCCGCTCTCTAAGGGCTGTCGCCCTTAAAACCCGAAAGGGGCGTCGACGACGCAGGGTGGGGGTGCGGTCTCTGTTGGGCGTCGCACTCGGGGGGTGGGAGCGGCGGCGGTGCCCCAAAAATATAGGAGGCTGATGAGCATGCTGAAAAAATTTTTATCGATGGCGACGTTGGCGGCGGTGTTTTTGGTCGCGGCGCATGGTCTCGCCGCAAACTATCTCGGCAACAGCAAGTCGATGAAATTTCATCGCTACGATTGCTCGACGATTAAACATCACAACGCTGCTCATTTTGTCGAGTTCAATACGCGCGACGAGGCGCTTGCCGCCGGCTATGTCGCCTGCAAACGTTGCAATCCTTGAGGAGGAATCACTATGGACGATTTTGTCAACATGTCGGAGGTCGACGTGGCCTATAAAATTCTGATGAACAACGGTAACCCCATCCACTACCGCGATCTCATCCTCGACGTCATCGAGAAAAAGCATAAGCCCGTGCAATCGCTGTCGGCGGCGATCTCCGAAGTCTACACGATGATCAATATGGACAGCCGCTTCCAATATCGGGGCGATTGCATGTGGGGCTTGACGGAGTGGAATCCACCCGAGATCAAGCGCTCGACCGCGCGTCGCACTACCACTGTCAGCCCCAAAACCACTTCGCGCCGTCGCGAGAAAATGTTCGAGAGCATCCAAGAATAAATTTCGCATTGGAGTGATTGGCTTGGCAAAATATATTTTCGTGACCGGCGGCGTGGTGTCGTCACTCGGTAAAGGGATCACTGCTGCCTCACTCGGTCGGCTGCTCAAGAGCCGCGGCATCAAGGTTACCATTCAAAAGTTCGACCCGTACATCAACATCGACCCCGGGACGATGAGCCCCTACCAGCACGGCGAGGTGTACGTCACCGAGGACGGCGCGGAGACCG
>CAMKFB010000023.1 GCA_946411735.1 uncultured Selenomonadales bacterium | reverse complement strand
GATATTGGCAGCAATGGTGGTGCCGCATCCGCCCGTCATACTCCCCGAGGTCGGGCGCGGCGAGGAGAAAAAAATTCAACAGACCATCGACGCGTATAAGAAAGTCGCGCGGTTGGCGGCGGCGCTCAATCCCGAGACAATCGTCATAACCAGCCCGCACTCGATCCTCTACGCCGACTACTTTCACATCTCCCCGGGCGAGCACGCCTCGGGCGATTTCACGCGCTTCCGCGCTCCCGACGTCAAGATCGCGGTCGATTACGACACCGAGTTTGTCAAGGCGCTGTCGGACGCCGCCGAAGTCGAAAAACTTCATGCGGGAACCTTCGGTGAGCGCGACTCTTCGCTCGATCACGGCACGCTGATCCCGTTGCGATTTCTCGAGCAGGCGGGCATCGATTTCGGCAAGGTCAAGGTCGTGAGGATCGGCTTGAGCGGGCTGTCAAACACCGAGCATTATAAGTTCGGGCAGTTGATTGCGCGGACGGCGGATGAGCTCAACCGTCGGGTGGTTTACGTGGCGAGCGGCGATCTGTCGCATAAGCTCAAGCACGACGGTCCGTACGGCTACGTCGATGAGGGACCGGCGTTCGACGAGAAAATCATGAAGTACATTTCGAGCGGCGATTTCATGTCGATGCTCACGATGGATAATAAGTTTTGTGAGCGTGCGGCGGAATGCGGGCTGCGCTCGTTTTGGATAATGGCGGGCGCGCTCGACAAGAAAAACGTCGAATGTCAGCAGCTGTCTTATGAGGGTCCGTTCGGCGTGGGCTACGGTGTGGCGTGGATCGGGATCAAGGGCGAGGATCCGAGTCGGGATTTCGAGAATGCGCTCGAGGCGGCGAAGACGAAGGAGCTGGGCGATCGCAAGGCGCATGAGGACGAGTACGTCCGCTTGGCGCGGCTGAGTTTGGAGACGTACGTCAAGACGCATCAGCCGTTGAGCGAGCTGCCGAAGGATTTGCCCGCCGCCATGCTCGACGATAAAGCGGGGGCGTTCGTTTCGTTGCACAAGGACGGACAGCTGCGCGGCTGCATCGGGACGATCGCTCCGACGACGGATTCAATAGCGCTGGAGATCGTGCAGAATGCGATATCGGCGTGCTCGAAAGACCCGCGTTTTTCGCCGGTCGAGGAGGATGAGTTGAGCAGTCTCGAGTACAGCGTCGATGTGCTCGGCAAGCCGGAACGCGTATTCAGCCTGAAAGATTTGGACGTAAAAAAATACGGCGTCATCGTCGAGAGCAAAGGACGTCGCGGATTGCTTTTGCCCGATCTCGAGGGCGTCGACAAGGTTGAGGATCAAGTGCGTATAGCGATGCGCAAGGGCAATATTCCGACGAGCGACTCGATCAACCTGTGGCGGTTTGAAGTCGTGCGTCATTATTGAGGTTGCGCGATGAGTTATGTGGTTTACACCGACGGCTCGTGCCTGGGCAATCCGGGCGCGGGCGGTTGGGCGGCGGTGGTGATCGATCGCGAGACGGGCGAGGTCGCGGAGATATCGGGCGGCGCTCCGAACACGACTAACAATCGGATGGAGTTGACGGCGGCGATTGCAGCGCTCAACGCAATAAAAATCGGCTCTTCGATCGAGCTGTTCACCGACAGTCAGTACTTGAGGAATGCGTTCGAGAAGGGCTGGCTGCGCAATTGGAAGCTGCGCGGTTGGCAGACATCGAACAAGACGCCGGTGTTGAATAAGGATTTATGGTTGGCGCTCGACGAGCTGATGACGAGTCGGCAGGTGCGATTCAATTGGGTGCGCGGGCATGTCGGCGATCACTTCAATGAGCGATGCGATCAATTGGCGCGCGCGCAAGCGACGAAATTCAAGCGGCGTTGAAGGGCGTTGGGCTCAGGATCAGTTTCGGATTGTTGTCTCTGATCCAGCCCAGCGCCCATTCGTTTTCGACGAGCAGCACCGGTTGTTCCTCCCGATCGAGCACGAACATCCCGCGATCGGCGCCACGCAATGTTGTCGGCGTGATTGCCCGACCGTCCTCCGCGCGGAGCCATCGAGCGACCTCGAGCGGCAACATTGTCAACAACACATCGACGCCGTATTCGCTCTTGAGTCGATACTGAAGAACTTCAAACTGCAGCGTGCCGACGGTGCCGACGATGAATGATTCGGTGCCCGCGCCGACCTGATTGAATAACTGAACGGCGCCCTCTTGCGTCAACTGTTCGATGCCCTTGACGAACTGTTTGCGCTTGAGGGTGTCTTTTGCTTGGACGCGAGCGAATTTCTCGGGCGGGAAAGTCGGGAAGTCCTCGAATTTGAATTTATGAGAGGCGTCGGTCAAAGTATCGCCGATGCCGAAAATGCCCGGGTCGAACAGCCCGACGATGTCGCCGGGGAACGCCTCGTCGATGATCTGACGATCCTGCGCGAGGAACTGTTGAGGCTGCGCCAGTTTGATGATCTTATCGGAGGCGGCGTGCCACACCTGCATGTTGCGCTCGAATTTGCCCGAGCAGATTCGGATGAAAGCAAGTCGATCGCGATGCGCGGGATTCATATTGGCTTGGATTTTAAAAACGAAGGCGGAGAATTTTTGATCGTCGGGCTCGATAATGCCGTCGGAGCAGATGCGCGGGGCGGGCGGCGGCGCCAATCGAATATACTCCTCCAAAAAATTTTGCACACCGAAATTCGTCATAGCCGAACCGAAGAAAACCGGCGTGAGATCGCCCGCGTCGACCTTCGATCGATCAAAAGAGTCGCCCGCCTCGTCGAGCAACATCAAATCGTCCTGAAGGTTGTCGAACGTCCCTTGCCCGATCCGATTAATCATAGCGGGATCGTCGGCGGCGAAAATCTCACTGACGCGCTCGGTTTGACCGTGAGAAGTGTCTTCTGCGAAGAGCTCAACGCGATTCTTCTGTCGATCGAAGACGCCGAGATAATTGCCGTCGATGCCTACGGGCCAATTCATCGGATAAGCACGGATGCCGAGCACATTTTCAATCTCGTCGATGAGATCGAGCGGAATCTTGCCGTAGCGGTCGAGCTTATTAACGAAGGTGAAGATCGGGATGCGACGCTGACGACAGACTTTGAATAATTTTTTTGTCTGCGCCTCAACGCCCTTGGCAGCATCGATCACCATCACGGCACTGTCGACCGCCATCAGCGTGCGGTAGGTGTCCTCGGAAAAATCCTGATGCCCGGGCGTGTCGAGGATATTGATGCGGCAGCCGTCGTAGTCGAATTGCAGGACGGAGCTGGTGACGGAAATGCCGCGCTGCTTTTCGATCTCCATCCAATCGCTGACGGCGTGACGTTGCGCCTTGCGCGCCTTGATCGAGCCGGCCAGGTGGATCGCGCCGCCGTAGAGGAGCAATTTTTCGGTGAGAGTGGTTTTACCGGCGTCGGGGTGGGATATGATCGCGAAGGTTCGGCGGCGATTGATTTCGTCAATGAGCTGCGACAAGATGATCTTCCTTTCAACCTAAAACGGCGAAGTCCAACCGACCCCGCCGATATTAATATCAATGTGGCACGCCCGGCGCGACTCGAACGCGCGACCCACGGCTTAGAAGGCCGTTGCTCTATCCGACTGAGCTACGGGCGCATGTCAATGGTCGGAGCAGCAGGATTTGAACCTGCGACCCCCTGCTCCCAAGGCAGGTGCGCTACCAAACTGCGCTATGCCCCGATCGCGCAAACAGTCTAGCAGACTTCGCCGCCGCTGTCAACGGTTTTGTTGACGGTCGAGCGCAACGTGCTAAAATGAAAACACCTCCAACAGAAAGGAGGTGAGGGCTTATGCTCGCGAGAATCTTAGATGCAGCGACAGAAGTGGCGCTTGTCGTCGCTGAGGCTGCTTACAAGATCGCCGACATCATCGTAAAACTTCTCAGCTCGGCAAACTAAACTTGTGCTAATGCACGAACCCCCGGCAAGCGGTAACTTGTCGAGGGCTCTTTTTTTATGTCTTATGCTCGCGAAACCGGCATGCCTTCCCGCGTCAACGGAACGAATCCCTCGGCGGGCATGAAATCCCGTCTGCCGAAACGGTACTCAGTCGTTTATAGACGTAGTTATTTTACCACGCGCGCCGAGCGTTGGCAAGCACTTTTTCAGCTGTCGCGCCCTTGATTTATGTCACGTTTTATGTTATAAATCTTGCGGTCAAGAAAGGAGCGCTCACCTTGAAAAATAATCTCGTCCTCATCGGTTTTATGGGCACCGGCAAGTCTTTTCTCGGCAATAGACTCGCCGCCAAACTCGGTTGCGCTTTCGTCGATCTCGATCAGAAAATCGAAGCCGATTGCGGAATGTCCATCCCCGATGTCTTTCGACTGCACGGCGAAGAGCACTTCCGTCGTCTCGAGCGTCAAGCGGTCGCCGAGGTCGCCGAGCGCCGCGGCATCGTCATCGCTACCGGCGGCGGCACCGTCAAAGACTCCGATAACGTCAAGCGACTCCGTGAGCACGGGCTGATCGTCTGTCTGATGTGCTCGGTCGATAAGATTCTCGAGCGAACCGCCGTCAAGGGCGAACGCCCCGTTCTCGACAGTCGGCATCAATCGGACGGCGATCGTCGAGCCGCCATCGAAAAACTTCTCAACGAGCGCCAACAGTTTTACGCTCAAGCCGATTACACGCTCGACACCACCGACTGGTCGCCGCTGAAACTCGTCGACAGCATCATCAAATTCGTCAGGAGCAGAGAAGCATGAAAATCATTAACGTCGATCTCGGAGCCGATTCCTACAAAATTTTCATCGGCAATCATCTCGAGGAGCAAATAAAAAATTTTATCGCCACCGCAAAATTTTCCCGTCGCGCCTTGATCGTCACCGATAAAAACGTCGGCGCCGCTTTCGGAGCGAAGTTCGAAAAACTACTCCGCGCGGAGGGACTCGAGACCGTAACCGTCACCGTCGCCTCCGGTGAAATATCCAAAGCTCTCGCCGTCGCCAACGATATTTACACCGCCGCCATCGAACATAAGCTCGATCGAAAGTCGCCGATCTTCGCGCTCGGAGGCGGCGTCGTCGGCGATCTTGCCGGCTTTGTCGCCGCCACTTTCCTCCGCGGCGTGCCCTTCGTCCAAATCCCCACCACGCTCCTTGCTCAGGTCGATTCCTCCGTCGGAGGCAAGGTCGCCGTCAATCACGCCCTCGGCAAAAATCTCATCGGCGCTTTCTATCAACCGCGCGCCGTCTTTACCGACCTCGATTTTTTGAAGACACTGCCGCCGCGCGAGATTGCCTCGGGACTCGGGGAAATCGTAAAGTACGGCGTGATAGCGGACGCCGATTTTTTTTGTTATCTCGAGGATCACGTCGATCAAATTCTCGCGCTCGAAAAAAATGCGATCGAACATATCATCGCCCGCTCTTGCGAGATCAAAGCCGACGTCGTCAGCAAGGACGAAAAGGAGGGCGGGCTTCGACGCATCCTCAACTTCGGTCACACCATCGGACACGCGCTCGAGGAGGAGACCGATTATCAGGGTTATCGCCACGGTGAAGCCGTCGCAATCGGAATGATCGGCGCTGCTTACATCGCTCAAGCGCTCGAGCTGATCGATCAAAGCGTCGTCGAGCGCATTCAACGGCTGATCGATCGGTTCGGAATGATCAGCCGCGCCCGCGACGTTGATGTCGACGGCGTTTTCGACGCGACGTTCCGTGATAAGAAAACCGTCGACGGTAAAATCAATTGGGTGCTGCCCGAGGCGATCGGCAAGGTTCGTATCGGGCGCGGCGTGCCGGAGGAGATCGTCAAGGGCGCGCTCAAAAAAATTATCGATTGAGGTGTTTGAATGATTGTCGACATCGCGGACGACTTCGATTTGGAGAAAATTGCCCACTGCGGTCAGTGCTTCCGCGCGAAAAAAATTTTTGGCGACGTTTACAGGTTTATTACAGGCAAAAGTGTTATTTATATAAGCAGGAAGAATCATGCGCAACTTGAGGTCTCGTGTGATGAGCGCGAGTGGCATGATGTTTGGACGAATTATTTTGATCTCGAAACGAATTATCGAGCGCTCCGCGCGGAGATCGGTACGCTCGACGATTATCTCAAAAGCGCCGCCGACTTCGGATCCGGCATCCGCATCCTCCGTCAGGAGCCGTTCGAGACGCTCATCAGTTTTATTATATCGCAACGAAAAAGCATCCCGTCAATCACGACTTCGATCGAAAGGATCGCCAATAAGTTCGGTCGCAAAGTTGAGACGCACTGCGAAGAGATAAATTTGTTCCCGACCGTCGAGGAGTTCAGCGGCGTCGATGTCGAGCAACTCAGCGGGCTCGGGCTCGGCTACAGAAAAAATTACATTGTCGATGCCGTCAACAGCGTTCGGGACGGCAGGGTAAATTTGAGCGATTTGAACGACCTCGACGACGAAGCTCTGATCGAAACGCTCAAAACAATCAAGGGCGTCGGCGACAAGGTTGCCAATTGCGTCGCGCTGTTCGCGTATCATCGCGTCGACCGCGTGCCGATCGATGTGTGGATCAGGCGCGCCATCGATGACGACTTCCGCGGGCATAACTTTTTCCTCGATATCAAACACAATGCCGGCATCGTCCAGCAATATGTGTTCTATCATAAGCGGTTCCGCAAACCCGATTCACGCTGAAGGTGGTGTTTGGATGAAGAAAATCATCAACAATATTTCTGATGTCGAACGAGAGATGCTCGAGGGGCTGGTCGCTGCGGCGCCGAAGAAACTCGTCAAGCTCAACGGCTACAACATCGTCCATCGTGCCAATCTCAATCGAGATAAAGTCGCACTCCTAAGCGGCGGCGGTTCCGGTCACGAGCCCGCTCACGCCGGCTACGTCGGTTTCGGCATGCTCGACGCCGCCGTTGCCGGTCCGGTGTTTTCTTCGCCCAATGCCGGCGCCATCTTCAAAGCGATTGAGACCGTTGCCAACCCCAACGGCGTGCTTTGCATTGTCAAAAATTACACCGGCGATATCCTCAACTTTGAACTTGCAATCGAAAAGGCGCGCTCGATCGGGATCAAGGTCGACCACGTCATAGTCGCCGACGACGTCGCCAGCCAATCGACTGCAGTCGGAAGGCGCGGCGTCGCCGGAACCGTTCTCGTGCACAAAATTGCCGGCGCCCTTGCAGAAACCGGCGCTCCGCTCGAGCGCGTCAAGGCGATCGCGCAAAGAACCATCGACAACGTCCGCTCGATGGGCATGGCGATTCGACCGTGCACCGTGCCCGCCACCGGCGTTCCCAATTTCGAGCTCTCCGATAAGGAAATGGAGATCGGCATCGGCATTCATGGCGAGCCGGGCATGCGCCGCGAGCGTCTCACCAACGCCGACGGCATCACCCGAAAAATTCTCAACCGCATCCTCAGCCATCTCGAGTATGCGGGGCGTGAGGTCGTTGTGATGGTCAACGGCATGGGCGCCACGCCTTTTATGGAGCTGTGCATCGTCAACAATTTTATCAAGGAATATCTTTATCGCAACGGCGTCCTCGACGTCTACGACACGATGATCGGCAATTATATGACTTCGATTGATATGGCGGGCTTTTCGATCACGCTGTTGCGCCTCGACGACGAAATTAAAATGTATTACAACGCCGCTGTTGATACTTTCGCGCTCAAGAAATGAAAGGACCGTGATTGGTATGGTTGGAATCGTAGTAGCATCGCACAGTCGTCAGCTCGCGGAAGGCGTGATCGAGCTCGCAAGAATGATGGCGCCGGGCGTTCCAATGGCGGCGGCGGGCGGTCTCGACGACGGAGGGACGGGCACGAGCTTCAAAAAGATCGTCGGTGCGGTGCTGCAGGTGTATTCGGAGGACGGCGTGGCGGTGTTGACGGACGTGGGCTCGTCGGTGATGACGGCGGAGATGGCGCTGGAGATGCTCGCTCAACCGAAATTGAAGTTGTTCGACTGTCCGCTGGTCGAGGGCGCGGTGATTGCGGCGGTCGAGTCAAGCCTTGGAAGTTCACTCGAGGAGATCGAGCAACGTACCGTCGATGCCCGCAACATGCGCAAACTTAACTGAAAGTGATGTGTATCGATTGATAAAGGAAGCAATAAAAAAAGTCGTCGCGAAGGGCGATCTGACTTACGAGGAAGCCTACTGCGTGATGAACGAGATAATGAGCGGTCAAACGACGCCGACGCAAAACGCGGCATATTTGGCGGCGCTGTCGACGAAGTCCGCGCGGATGGAGACGATCGATGAGATATTCGGGTCGGCGGCGGCGATGCGCGAACACGCTTTGACGGTGGACACGTCGGAGGTGGGCGATGTGCTCGAGATCGTCGGGACGGGCGGCGATCACTCCGGCTCGATCAACGTTTCGACGACGGCGGCGTTCATCATTGCGGCGGCGGGCGTGAAGGTCGCAAAGCACGGCAATCGGGCGGCATCATCGAAGTCGGGCGCGGCGGATTGTCTCGAGGCATTGGGCGTGAAGATCGACCTTGAGCCGTCGAGGTGCGTGGAGCTGTTGAAGGAGATCGGAATCTGTTTCTTCTTCGCGCAGAAGTATCACACGTCGATGAAGTACGTCGGCGCGATCCGGCGGGAGCTGGGCATTCGGACGGTATTCAACATCCTCGGACCGCTGACGAATCCGGCGCATCCGGATATGATGTTGCTGGGCGTGTACGACGAATATTTGCTTGAGCCGCTGGCGAAGGTGCTGACGAATTTGGGCGTCAAGCGG
The DNA here is from genome assembly GCA_946411735.1 of uncultured Selenomonadales bacterium. Lineage (GTDB taxonomy): Bacteria > Bacillota > Negativicutes > Selenomonadales > Selenomonadaceae > Quinella. The sequence continues at coordinate 21,399 of CAMKFB010000023.1, read as the reverse complement.
GGCATGGTGGTCTACGGACAGGATCGAATGGACGAGATATCGATCAGCGCGCCGACGAGCGTTTGCGAGTTAAAGGACGGGGCGTATCGACGGTACGTGATCGCCCCCGAGTCGCTGGGGCTGGTAAAGGCGACGAAGGCTGAGATCGTCGGCGGCACGCCCGAGGAGAATGCGCGCGTGTCGCGGGAAATTTTGAGCGGCGTATCGAACGCCAAGAGTGATATCGTATTGCTCAACGCGGCGGCGGCAATTTACATCGGCGGCAGAGCCGACACGTTGAAGGACGGATTGGACGTGGCGCGGCGAATGATCTCGACGGGCGCCGCCCGACAGAAGCTCACCGACTTCATTCGCCTGTCGAACGCGCAATAAAGCGCCGCCCCAATATCTCCGCTACTATATCATCGACGGGCTCGGGCGGCACCTGCAGACTCGTCGGCAAGAACCTTCGCCATCCGCGCGGAGGTTTTTTGATCCAATATTCCTTGCGCGCCGCCTCGGTCGTGTGCTTTTCGTCGACGACCTCAATCGGAATGCCCTTTGCGATCTCCTCGAGCCGCCGTCGAGCGTCGCTACTCGTCGTCCCGTCGCCGAGCACGATCGCTCCGATCCCGCCGTCCGCGATCAGCCCCGAAATTATTTCCTCCAGCCGCGCCGTCTCGATCACGCTCTGATATCCGATCGCGCCGTCGCCCTCGAGAACACACACGCCGCATTTCTCCCGCCCGGGATCGATCGCCAAAATTTTCATCGCCGTCAATCCTTCGGATGCTCCAGTTTCACGCTCAGCCGCAACGGTCCCATCGTCTTTGTCTCCTCCCGCGCATACGCCGTCAACACGATCGGTCCCTTAAGCTCCGCGATCGCATCCACCAATTGATAAAATTGCGTACCCTCCATCACGCCCACCGTCCCGCGGATCGGATCGGGCAATACTCCTTTTTCGACCGCCGCTCGATTCACTTGCCTCAAAAAGTCCCGCACGATCTCCTCCGCCAAGCCCTTCTCCGCGATCTCATATGCCCGCGCCGTTATGAACTCGTCCTTCGCAAAGACCGTGTCGTTGTCGTAAAGCTCCAGCGTCGTGCGGATCGGCTCGCCGCGCATCAGATTCCCCGCCGCCACGATCCGCAACAGTACGTCGCCGCTGCTTTGCGATATCCGCTCCACCGCCGCGCGCAGCTCCGGCTGATATATCCACACCGATTCCTCTTCGCCCGAGCGCGCCGATACATTGTCCGTCGCTTGTTGAGCCAGCTCGTCTATTTCTTCGACGATTATGTCCGCGTCTCGATTGCCCGCGATCACCGCGCTCGCCAAGATTTCTCCCGCTCGAAATACTATGTCGCCCTCGCGCATCGCCGTCAAGCCGCTCCGAAGTTGCTCCGTCCGTTCCTCGAGCGCCGCATTGTCCGTCGTCAAGCGATCGTTATCCGTCGCCAACCGATCGTTGTCCGTCGTCAAGCGATCGTTATCCGTCGTCAAGCGATCGTTATCCGTCGCCAACCGATCGTTATCCGTCGCCAACCGATCGTTGTCGCTCACCAACTGATCATTGTCCTCGATCAAGCGCGCGTTCGTCAGTTCCAGCGTCCGATTGCCTTCCTTCAGCCGCGCCGACTCCTCGCGCAATTCTTCCTGCTCGGTTTGCAGTTGAGCGACATCCTCTCGCGATTTCTCAAGATCGGCATGCGTCTTGTCATACTCCACTCGCACCGACGCAAGTTCGTCCGACGTGATGTTTAACTCCCTCCGCGCGGATTCCAAATTGGCGTTCAGCTCGTCGAGTCCGAACAGCGCCGTCCGAACCTCCTTCGACGCAAAGCTCAACAGCCCGATCGTCAAGCCCGTGATCAAAATGCCCGTGAGCACCGTGATCACATTCGACGTGTGACGCGGGCGCAAGCCGAAGATCGACAGCCGCTTCTTGCCGATTTTCGTCCCGAGTCGATCGCCGATGAACGCTATCGCGCCGCCCGTCACCACCAGCGCCGCTATCAAATATATTCCGTACAATGTTCGTCTCCTCAAAAATTTTTTCGACGCTGCAGTTTACCATTGCACACGAAATTTATCAAGCCCGTTGCGCGCCGCCGCCGAGTGAATTATAATTGGCGCGAAGAAAATTTTCGGGAGTGTTTTTATGGCGGCTCATATCAAGAAATGCATTCAACTTTGTATCGGCGCGGTCATCGCTGCCGTCGGCTTGGAACTGTTTTTGATCCCGAACAACGTCATCGACGGCGGCGTCGTCGGTCTTTCGATTATGGCCAGCTATCTGACCGGCATGCCGCTCGGCATTTTTCTCATCGTCCTCAACATTCCGTTCCTCTACCTTGCCTACAAACAGATCGGCAAAAGTTTCGTTATCTCGACCATCATCGCCGTCATTTTCCTGTCGCTGTGGTCGGCGGTGCTCGAGCCGATGGAGCAAGTCACCAACGATCCGTTTTTGGCGGCGATATTCGGCGGCGTGATCGACGGGCTGGGCGTGGGCTTGATCATGCGCGCGGGCGGTTCGCTCGACGGCACGGAGATCGTCGCGATCATTGCCGACAAGCGCTCGGTCTTCTCGGTCGGCGAAATCGTGATGTTCATCAATCTGTTCATCCTGTCGGGCGCGGGGCTGCTGTTCGGTTGGGACAAAGGAATGTACTCGCTGTTCGCGTATTTCGTGATCGCGAAGATGATCGACGTGGTGATCAAGGGGCTCGACGAGTCATACGGCGTGATGATCGTGACCGATCGATCGGCGGAGCTGACGGCGGCGCTCAACTACAAACTCGGGCGCGGCGTGACGATCCTCTACGGCGCGGGCGGCTATACCAAGCAGAAGAAGGAAGTTTTATACTGTGTGGTGACGCGGCTTGAGGTCGACAAGCTCAAGCGGATTGTCGGCGAGATCGACGATCACGCCTTCGTGACGATCAACGTCGTTCATGACATCGTCGGCGGTCGTTTCAAAAAATCGGGGCACTGAAGGAGGCGAGCCCATGAAAAAATTTTTATCGACGGTGATGCTGTTAATGTTGGCGCTGACATTGACGGCATCGGCGGCTGATGATGAGCAGTCGGAGGGCGCTCGACAAGGCGATCGAAAGCCGCTGCGCATAGCGCGCCTGCCGCTCATCATTATCGATGAGGAGCCCGACGAGAACGCGCTTGCCGGGCTCGAACTCAAGATCAGCCGCGCCATCCACATCCCGCTTAACGGCACGCTCAAAGCCGTCGAGTACCTTCCGACGGCGAAGGCGAGTGAAGAACTGCAGAACATCTGGAAAAAACTCCGCAAAAAAAATAAGAAGGCGAAACTGCAGGAGGCAATGGAGCCGCTGGCGAAAGAACTCGACGCCGATATGGTTATCTGCTCGGTGCTGCGACGGTACCGGCAGGAAGAAATGATCGGCGCGTCAATGTTGGGCGGCGAAAATAAAATGCTCAGCAGCGTCGAGGTTCAGCTGATCGTTTTTGAGAGCGATACCGGCGAGATCACGTCGAAACGAGCCGCGCGGACGTATAACGGCGAAGACTCCAATTGGGGGACGGCGCGATTTTTGGCGGACGATTGCATGTCGGAGGTGATCGTCAAAACGGAGCTTAGAGAAAAAGTTTTGCGTCGGACGCCGCTCGCCGATCGAAAAGAGATCGAGCGCGCCCCCGTCAGTTGACAGCTTTGCTCCGTTATAATATAATGGCAGTCGGATCATGCGGTTGTAGCTCAGCAGGATAGAGCAGCTGCCTCCTAAGCAGCAGGTCGCGCGTTCGAATCGCGCCAATCGCACCACTTTTTTTTTGCCCGAATTTCAATCCTCAAGCCTCGAAAATTTGTTTGAACGAAATGCCCTTCGCCTTCAAAAACGACCGTATCAACAGGAAGGCAACCGCCGCCTCCGCAAAATCCTCTATCGAATAGCTCACCGCAATATATTCCGGCGGCAAAAATTTCGGCAGCAATATAATCAGCGGCGCTTGAAACACCAGCGGCGTCAGACTCGCCACAGTGTTGCGCCATTCGTCCTCCAGCGCCGCCATTATCCCGCTCAGCCAAGTATGAACGCCGACGAACGGTTGCAGCGCGAAGGACAGCCTCAGGAAGGTGATCATCTCCGCCGTCACCGGCTCGCCCTCGTCGACGAATATCCGCGCGATCTCCTCGGTGAAGAGCATCAGCGGCACGTACATCACGAGCGTCAAAAATATCGTCAGGCAAAATCCGTAGCGCATCACGCGCAGGCAGTGCGGCATCTCTTTCGCCGCGAACAGCCTGCTGATCAACGGTTGTATGCCCGTGTCCAAGCCGTCCAACGGGATGTAGACGAACGTCAAAATTACGTTCGAGAGCGTCGCCGCCGCCAACAAATGCGCCGCGTCATACGCGAGCAGCGCGGCGTTCATCAGGTAGTCGATGCCCGCCATCATCAGACTGCTCAGCGCGAAGCCCGCTCCGATTTTGAACTCCAAAAGAATGTAGCCGAGCCCGCTCAGACTGAACGGCGTCGTCATTTTTTGTCTCGAAAACTTGAAATACCAAATCGAAATGAGCGCGCCCGACAGTTGAGCGAAGAACGTCGCCGACGCCGCGCCCGTCATCCCCCACTCGAATCCGATTATGAACAGCGCGTCCAAAATGATGTTGATCAGCGCCGTCGAGCCCACGAAGTAAAAGACGTGCGTCGGTCGCTCCGTGCATCGCATGAATGCCGAAGTCAAATAGATCGTTATGAAAAACGGCACGCCGCATAACGTGATCCGCAAAAAGCCGACCGCCGTGTTGACGACGCGAAGCTCCTCGGGGTCGTCCGCGAGCAGCGCGAGCAGCGGCTCAATGAAAAAATTGCCCGCGATCACGAATATTATTCCGATCAGCAGCCCGCTCACGTAATTGGTGCGCATAATTTTTTCGGCAAGCGCCGTTCTGCCGGAGCCGATTTCTTGTGAGACAACCGCACTCGCGCCCGTCTCGAACAGCACTCCGAGCGAGGCGAATACCAGCGTGACGGGGAAAATCAGCGCCAGCGCCTCCAAGCCGTCCGTCCCGATCCAATTGCCTATGAAAAACGCGTCGGTCATCGTGTAAACGCAGCCCGCCATCAACGCCGCGAAGGTCGAGCCGCCGTATTTTATGATCTCACCGAGCGTCGAGAAAAAGTCACTGCGCATCGATCGCTTAAACCTCCGGCTCAAAAATCTGTGCGAAACCCGTTATATGTCACCTTGTATTTCTTCAACATCATCAACGGTCTCAGATGCTCTTTGAAGAAACGCAAACTCTCCTCGCCCGCATCGTCCATGATGTTCTCCGTCAGGACGCCGCGCTCCAAATTCATCACCGCGTCGTACCAATACGCAAACTGATTCGCGCCCTTGTATTCGTAATTCGCCTTCGCGAACAGCCCGATCGTTTGCGTCTCGTTAATCCGCTCGACAAGACTGTAAGCAACAATCCGACCGTCGACCCGCACCACAAATCCGAACAGATTTTTCAGATCGTCCCAATGATCCAACGCAAAATGAAACAGCGCGTTGTCCTCTTTCGCCTCGACCACATTCTCGACGCGCTCCTGCAGATTTTCCTCCGCATCGTCCTGAAACGCCCTAAGCTCGTCGAAAATTGCCGGCGTAATCTCCTCAACTTGATAGTCGTAATTTCTCTCAAAGGCATGTCGAGCAATGCGGAAGCTCTTAAATTTCTTGCCTTCCATTTTCTTCATGCGCTCGAGATCCAAAATGTAATCCCAGTAATTGCGAAGCTCCCCGACCTCGATCGCATCGCCAAGCTCGCGCCGCCAAATGTCGGTCAGAGTCTCCGGCACGAACATAAAAACCGTCCCCGCCGGCACCAATTCTTTGAAGACGCTCCGCCAATCGATCGCGTCCCAATCGCCAAGCGGCTGCTCCCAATACTTCTCGTCGTCGATGACGACTTCATGCCAACAGAGATCAGCCGCATAGCCGCGCCGCACTTTCAATGCATCCTTATAGCCCAACGCCAACGTCAGTGCCGCGTTCGACGTGATTTGGGTGCAGCGGTTCAAATAACTCAAATAGCGGGCGTTGTCGTCGAATCCGTAGTCTTGAAAATCGATCATATCGTGCTGCCCTCCGCATTTAAAATACTCGATACCGACCGATCGGCGTCTTGCATTGCAAGGCTGATCTCGTCGAACAGCACCGAAAATTTCTCCATCGCCCGCGCGGAATATCGGCTCGCATCGTAGTCGAGAAACAAAGAAAACGTGCCGTCGTCGTTTATGTCCATCTCGATGTCGAGCGCATTCTCCACCGCCGACACATCATTCGGCGGCAGCGACACCGTGCTCATGCCGGCATCGCCAATCTTGAAAAAATCACCTGCACGCGCGGCGGTTGACTTCTGCAGAATGAAACTCACACAGTAATCCTCGAGCCCGTTTTCATACGCCGCGCGGAGCCCCGCACGATTTTTGAAGCCTTCGTCAATCTCCTCGTTCAGCCCCGACAGCATCTCCGACACCCGACAGTCGCATCGAAAATCCCACGCGATCGGATATTGCTCGATCATTATGCCCATCATGCGCTGCTCGGTCGAAGTTATTCGCCCGTTGTGCACCCAACTCATTTTCGCCTCGGGATGACCGCTCAAGCGCGCGATCGTCAGCATCGTGACCGCGATGAAAAAGGTGTTTATCGCTATCTTTTTGCCCTTGAAAAAATCCTGTCGGATGTTCTCGAGCGTATAAGTGAGCGTTTCTTGCACCCAAGTCTCTTCGCCGGCGCGATCGGCGGGCGGCAAATGCTTGTTCGGATCAAAATCGTCGAACATTCGATGCCAATATTGCCCCTGCCGCTCCAACTCGCTCGGAGATATTTCCTGCCGCGCCCTGATATACTCGGCAAAACTTTCGGCGGGACATTTGAACTCGCGCCCGCGATAGCGCATGTCGAGCTCGCGCGTAAACCAAAATCCCGTCGACAGACCATCGAACATCGCGTGATAAAAATCCGAGTAACAATAATTGCCGTTGTCGGTCTCGATGACGTATATTCGATAGAGCGGCGCCTCGATCAAATCGAACGGCTGTCGCAAATACTTCATTTGGAGCTCGAGCTGCTCATCGTTCATGCGCATATAGATCACCGGCGAAAGTTTTCCGTCGAAGTGCTGACAGATGTCGCCGGTCTCGGGATCGATCGCCAATCGGCAGCGGAAAATGTCGTGGTACTCGAGAACGTCGTTGACGGCGTCGATAAAGCGCTTCGTGTCGAGCGACGGATCGAGTTTACACAGCCCGCCGATATTCATCATCGTCGACTTCGCCTTTTCAAAGTGCGTGTCGATGAGCCAGCGCTGCATCGGCAGCAACGGATAAAGTTTGCGTCTCAAAGATATTACCTCCAATGAATTTTATTGTTCTTCGCCCTCGGTCGGTCCGGTCCACTCGACCAGCCCGCCAAAGTCATAGACCTGCTTATATCCGCGCTTGGCAAGTTTCGACGCGGCAAGCTCCGCGCGGCGCCCTGTCTGACAGTAGACCAGTATCGTCCGCTCCTTGTCGGGCAACGTCTGCTCGATCTTGTCGCTGCCGACGTTGATGTCCTCGATCGGAAGCAGGACGGCGTTCGGAATGTGCTTTTTGACGTACTCGTCCTGCCGACGCACGTCGAGGATGATCACCGACGGATCGGATTGGATCAGCGCCGCCGCCTCGCTCGTCGTCATATGCTTGTGCGTGTCGTCCACCCAATCCATTTGCGACATGCCCGCCGCAATCACTGCCACCAACAGTAAAAATGCAATTCTCGTTCCAAGTCTCTTGCTCAAAATCCCGACCTCCACTTCTCATTTCAGTACTTCCGTCAGTGTCGCAATCATCTGCTGCACGTCGATCGGTTTTGCGATGTGGCTGTTCATGCCCGCATCCTTCGCCGCTTGAATGTCCTCGCGGAACGCATTCGCCGTCATTGCTATGATCGGTATCGATGCCAACTCTTCATTCTCGAGCGCGCGGATCGCCTTCGACGCCTCGTAGCCGTTCATCACCGGCATTTGAATGTCCATCAACACCGCCGCATATTCGCCCGGCGCCGACGACGCTACTTTTTCGACCGCCTCACGTCCGTTCTCCGCCGTCTCGATCAAAAAGCCGTGCTCGGTCAATATCAGCGACGCGATCTCCCGATTGACCATGTTATCGTCGACCAACAGCAGCTTCATGTTTTCAAAGTCGACCGAGTGATCGGTCTCGTCCGACGCCTGCTCCGACTCCTCGACAATCGGCTCGTCGACGATCGGGAACGATACGCTCACGATAAATTCCGTCCCCTTGCCGAGTTCGCTCTCGACTTGGATCGTGCCGCCCATCAGCTCCACGATGCTTTTCGTGATCGCCATGCCCAGCCCCGTCCCTTGGATGCCGCTCACCGCTCGATCGCGCGAATACGCCTCGAATACCGTCGCCGCAAACTCGGGGCTCATGCCCATGCCCGTGTCCTTCACTCGCAATTCGAAGGAGGCTTTGTCGCCGACGACGCCCGTTTGCGTCAGCGTCACCGTCACCCGCCCGCCCGTCGGCGTAAATTTGTACGCGTTGCTGATCAAATTCAGCAGCACTCGATTGAGCCGCGGCTTGTCGCACATCACTATCGGATTGTTGACGTGCTCGGTCACCACCGTGTATGTGATGCTCTTGGTGATCATTTGCGTCGAGAACAAATCCCGCACCTCGCGCATCGCCTGCACCAAATCGTATTTGTCCGGCTCGAGCTCCATCTTGCCGCTCTCGATTCGACTCATGTCGAGCACGTCGTTGATCAGCGCCAGCAGATGTTTGTTCGACGCCTCGATCTTCTCAAGATAATCGACCGCCTTCGGCGGCAAATTTTTTTCCTTCCGAATCATGTTGGTATAGCCAATTATCGCGTTCATCGGCGTTCGAATGTCGTGGCTCATGTTCGATAGAAACGTCGACTTCGCGCGGCTCGATTGCTCAGCCTCGACCTTCTGCACTTCCAACGTCTTTTCGCGCCGCATCATCATCACGTAGATGTTGAACATGATGAACAGTGTGACCACAATCAGCGTCATTTGAATCAGATTGTTGCGCGTGAGCGCCGTGCTGACCGACTCCATTTGCATTTGCAGGTAATACGCCGAATCCGCCTTCTCGATCTCGTTGGGCACGACGTTATGTTCGTTGAGCTCGTTGACGTAATAATTGTTGAGGCTGTGCAGGACGGTCGAGGTCGACTCGTGCGTCGCTTGACGGAGCCACATCGTCGAGGTGAAAAAGATCAAAAACAGCAGCGCCATCCACGCCACGGTCGACTTGCCGAACCGCCGACGGGTGTCGCGCATGAAAACATATCGGAAGCAGATGAAGCCGGTGATGCTCCAGCCGATCAGAATCAGGTATGACTCCGTCGCCATTGCCGCCACCGACCAAAAGTTGGGGATCATAAAATAGCAGAAGAACATCACCGAGGTGACGAAGCCGAAGACGCCGGTGAGCTGCGCGCGGAGGAAGTTGTTTTGTCGAGCGATCACGAAGGCGACGGCGGAGGTATAAGCATAATCGATCGTGGCGCCGATGGTGTTGACGTCGATAATCCAACTGATCGCCGTCCGACCGAGGAACGGGATCGGGAGCGACAGAAGCATTATGAAGAGGATGGCGTTTTGCGGCGAGACGTGTTTGTTGAGTCGACCGAACCAAGCGGGGAGGAGATCGTCTCGAGTGATGGCGTAGATCAAGCGGGAGGCGGCGATATAATTTCCGACGAGCCCCGTGATGACGCCGGCGCAAACGGTGAAAGTCAAGATGACGAGCCCGGGATCGCCCATCAGCATGTCGATCGAGAAGAAGGTTGGCAGTCCGGCGAGCCCGCCGAGATTGTCGATATCCTTGACGTATTGAAACCAATCGAGATAAATGCGCGGGACGGCGGCGACGGCGATGAACGCCAGCGCGATGTAGGCGAAAGCGGCGCAAATGACGGCAGCACAAAGAATGGCGAAAGTTTTCTTGGTGGAGAATTTGAAGCCCTCGGTGGATTGCGAGACGGACTCGAAACCGGCGAATGCCCAAGGCGCGAGCACGACGATCGAGATGACGGCGGAGAGCGAACTGACGTCGGGAACGAATTGCGGCTGAATGTTGAAGATGTCAAGCCCGTGCTTGTTTAGGACGGCGACGGAGCCGATGATGATGCCGCCGAGGAGAATGATGGCGGAGACGGTCTGAACGTAAGCGGCGACCTTGCCTCCGCGAATGCAGACGGCGCCGAAAATCCAAAGGGCTCCCAAAGCCAACATCACTTCGCCGAAGTAGACATCGAAGCCGGCGATGGTGTAGTGGAAGCCGAATTGGAACATCGAGCCGAAAAGTTTTCGAGCGACGAGCGCAAGGGCGGTGGCATTGGCCCAAGTGATGGCGATGTAGACGAGCAGCAGGAACCAGGCGCTCATAAAGCCGTGGTCGTAGCCGAAGACGCGCTTGGAATAAGCGTAGGTGCCGCCGGCGTCGGGGAAGCGATTCATCATATAATGATAGTTGTAGCCGATGATGAGCATCACCAGCCCGCCGATTGACATGCCGAGCGCGGTGCCGATCGGTCCGGCGATTGGAAGGAAAGTGGTGCCGGGCATGACGAAGGCGCCCCATCCGACGGCGCAACCGAAAGAAAGCGCCCAAACGTTGAGCGGCGAAAGGTACGGCTTGAGACCCGAGTGTGTCTGAATTGTTTTGTCCTCTGATACGTTGTCCATCAAGTGATGCTCCATTCCCGAGCGCGCGGCTCATGATTAAATCGCATTTTAGGAAATAGGTTGAGCGTTGTCAACGGTATAGTTTTGATTTATAATACATTCAACGGACTCATAAATTTTTTCGTCGAAGGAAGGGAGTTTTATGGAAGCTTTACTGCTCTCGCGATGGCAATTCGCGATCACCACCGTCTACCATTTCCTCTTCGTGCCTCTAACACTCGGGCTGTCGATCTTCACCGCGATCCTCGAGACGTGGTACGTCAACTGCGGCAGCTACGAGTGGCGCATCAAAATCAAGAAGCTCGTCAAGTTTTTCGGCACGCTTTTCTTGATTAACTTCGCGATGGGCGTCGTCACCGGCATCGTCCAAGAATTTCATTTCGGAATGAACTGGTCGGAGTATGCCCGATTCATGGGAGATATTTTCGGCGCGCCGCTCGCGCTCGAGGCGCTCACCGCCTTCTTCCTCGAGTCGACATTCCTCGGCATTTGGATTTTCGGTTGGGACAAGCTGAGCGAAAAACGCCACTGCCTGTGCATTTGGCTGGTCGCCTTCGGCTCGAATTTATCCGCGTTCTGGATTCTCGTCGCCAACTCCTTCATGCAACATCCCGTCGGCTACGCGATCGAGGGCGGGCGCGCCGTGATGAGCGATTTCCTTGCGCTGCTGACCAATCCCTACGTGCTCGGCGAATATTGCCACGCGCTGTTTGCGGGGCTGTCGACAGGCGGCTTCGTTGCAATCGCCGTCTGCGCTTGGAAAATCCTCAACGACGAGCAGTCGCGGGAGTCTTTTATATCGGTCATGAAGATCGCCACTGTCTATACGATGGTCGGCTTGCTCGGAGTGCTCGGCAGCGGACATCTCCACGCGCAACGGCTCAACGATCTCAACCCGATGAAACTTGCCTCGTTCGAAGCGTTGTGGGAGACGGAAAATCCCGCGCCGTTTGCGGTCGTCGCCGACATCAATGAGGAGGCGGGGCGCAACGATTTCGAGATCACCGTCCCCTACATGTTTACGATTATGGTGCACAACAGTCTCGAGGGCAAGATCAAGGGCATAAACGATCTGCAGGCGGAGGCGATGAAGAAATACGGCAGCGGCAATTACATTCCCGATGTCAAGGGCATGTTTTGGAGCTTCCGCATGATGATCGGCGTGGGCGGGCTGATGATGCTCGTCACGCTTTTGACCGGCGTGCTCGTCTACTTCACGCGCATCATCAATTTCAAATGTTGGTTGAGACTGCTGCCGTTCCTTGCGCCGCTGCCGTTCATCGCAAACTCCGTCGGATGGTACATCGTCGAGGCGGGGCGCCAACCGTGGATCGTGGTCGGGCTGCAAAAGACGGCTCAAGCGGTGTCGCCGAACCTGACCGCGGGCGAGGTCTGGCTGACGCTGATCGGCTTCACGGCGGTCTATCTGTTGCTGGCGATGCTGGCGCTGTTCGCGGCGATCAGTTTCATTCGACGCACTCACGTCACCGAAGAGGAGGGCTGAGCGATGGATCTCAACGTGCTTTGGTTTGTACTGATCATAGTGCTGTTCACCGGCTTTTTCGTGCTCGAGGGCTTTGACTACGGGGTGGGCATGCTGCTGATCGGTCGAAAGGAATATGATCGGTCGATGATGATCCGCGCGATCGGTCCGGTGTGGGACGGCAACGAGGTGTGGATGATCACGGCGGGCGGCGCGATGTTTGCTGCCTTCCCGCACGTCTATGCGACGATGTTCAGCACATTTTATTTCGCGCTGTTTCTGATGCTGCTCGGCTTGATCTTCCGCGGCGTGGCATTCGAGCTGCGCGGCAAATATCCGTCGAGCGATTGGCGGCTCGGATGGGACGGCGCGATCGTTTTCGGCAGTCTGGTTCCCGCGCTGTTGTGGGGAGTCGCCGTCACGAATTTACTGCAGGGGCTTCCGATCGACGCTTACATGCATTACGCGGGCAATTTCGGCGATCTGTTGAGCCCGTACACGATCCTCGGCGGCTTGACGTTCATATTCGTGTTCATCTTCCACGGGGCGTCGTTTTTGATGTTGCGACTCGGCGACGAGGGGCTGCTGCTCGATCTCAAGCGCAAGTCGATCAAATTCGGAGTGATCGCGGCGATTCTCTACGTGGGCTTGATGGCGATGTCGATCGTCTCGACGGACATCATGAGCAAAGGATTTTTCGGGCTGAGCAGTTTTGCTTGCGGAGCGCTGTGCTTTGTGATGGCAATCAACGCGATGTACCAAGGGCGGGCGATAGCGGCGTTCGCGCTGACGTCGATGGCGATCGCGTCGACCGTGGTGCAATTCTTTGTGGCGCTGTTTCCTCGGCTGATGGTCTCGAGCCTCAACCCCGAGTGGAGCCTGACGATCTACAACGCGGCGTCGACCCCGCACACGCTGATGATTATGACGGTGGCGGCGGTGATATTCGTGCCGCTGGTGCTGTTCTACCAAGCGTGGACGTATCGGCTGTTCAAAGCGCGCGTGATGCCGTCGGACCTGAAACATTATTGACAACCGCCGAGCGATAACGGATAATAAGGGAGCATGCCGTCGGTGTGCTCCATTTTTCGACAGGGGGAATTTTTTTTGGACTTGACAAAAGAACTGGGCGTGAACGAGCAGACGCCGAAAGAAATAGTAACGGAATTGGATAAGCACATTGTCGGGCAAACGGAGGCGAAACGGTCGGTGGCGATAGCGTTGCGCAACCGATGGAGGAGCCGTCAATTGTCGTCGGACATGCAGGACGATGTGATCCCGAAAAATATATTGATGATCGGCTCGACGGGCGTTGGCAAGACGGAGATCGCTCGGCGGCTGGCGAAACTGGTGAAGGCGCCGTTCATCAAAGTCGAGGCGACGAAGTTCACTGAGGTCGGCTACGTCGGGCGCGACGTCGAATCGATCATACGAGACTTGGCGCATATATCGGTACGGATGGTTCGACAGCAGCGGACGGAGGAAGTCAAAGAAAAGGCGGCGAAGATGGCGGTCGAGCGTTTGCTTGACGTGTTGGTGCCGGAGCCGAAGCGCACGCAGAGCCCGCTGGGACGGTTATTCGGCAATGTCGAGGAGCAACCGCAGGAGGAAGCTCAACCAGTCGACGACAAAAAGCCCGGGCGCGAGTTCGTACGCAAGCGGCTCGAGGCGGGCAAGCTCGAGAATGAAGTGATCGAGCTGGAGGTGGCGGACGCCGCCAAGCCGATGGTGGGGATGTTCAGCGGCTCTTCGCTCGAGGGCATGAGCGACAACATTCAGGACATGATCGGCAGTCTGATCCCGAAGCGATTCAAAAAGCGGAAGGTGACGGTCGCCGCCGCGCGGAAGATACTCGAGCAGGAGGAAGCCGAGAAGCTCATCGACATGGAGGAAGTGAGCGAGACGGCGGTGAAACTTGCCGAGCACAGCGGAATTGTTTTTCTCGACGAGATCGACAAGGTTGCGGTGAAGGGCAGTTCGAGCGGACCGGATGTGTCGCGCGAGGGCGTGCAACGAGACATTCTGCCGATTGTCGAGGGCTCGACGGTGATGACGAAATACGGTCCGGTGAAGACCGATCACATATTATTCATAGCGGCGGGCGCGTTCCATATGGCGAAGCCTTCGGATTTGATCCCTGAGCTGCAAGGTCGCTTCCCGATCCGCGTGGAGCTCAACTCGTTGAAGAAAGAGGATTTCGAGCGGATATTGACGGAGCCGCAGAACGCGCTGATCACTCAATACAAGGCGCTGCTCGAGACGGAAGGGCTCAAAATCGAGTTCAAAGACGAGGCGATTGGTCGGCTGGCGCAATTGGCGTCGGACGTCAACGAGCAAACGGAGGATATAGGCGCGCGGCGGCTGCACACGCTGTTGGAGAAATTATTGGAGGAAATCTCGTTCGAGGCGCCGGACATGGTCAAAGAGGGCAAGACAGAAGTCGAGATCGACGCAGAGTATGTCGACAAGCGGCTGAAGGATATCGCCAAGAACCACGATCTGTCGCAGTTCATCTTATAAATTTTTCTTCCCCCCCCCCCCCCCCCCACACCCACCCGCTCTTTTAAAAAAAAGGGGAACGTGTGGGCGCAACCGCCCCCCGCTCGGCGCAAAAAAAAATCGGCGACGCCGCCTGATGACGGTGCCGCCTTTTTTTTATTTATCGCGTTGCAGTTTGGTGTGATAGTGGACGAGATAATAGCCTTCCTCGGCGATGTGGCGAATGTCGTCGACGTAGCAGAACTGCCGCGTCTTCGGATAAACCATCACGTCGCCCTCGTAAATGTCAAACTTGTCCTCGACCCGGATCGTCGACGGCACGTCCGCGAGGAACGACGCCTCCACCACAGGCTCGGTGAGCTGCCCGCCGCGAATCACCACGAAACAATTATAAAAGTCGCGCCCGTTCTCAAAATACTCGTCGAGCGCAAGTTTTGTCGTCAAATCCATTCACCGTCACTCCTTTCATCGAAAGTCTAACGTATCCTTCGACCGCTGTCAAACGCAACATCTTAATCGGCGTCCTTAATCGGATCGGACAAAATTTTACTCGGAGTCCACGGCGTCATGCTCGAGGGCAAGCCGAACTGCATGAGTATCTTGCCGACGATGTGATCGATCTGATCGTCGAGCGTCGTCGGCGCGTTATAGAACGTCAGCATGGGCGGCACGATGAGCGCTCCGCAGTCGGCGATCTCTTTGAGATTGCGAAGGTGAATGCGGCTCAACGGAACTTCGCGCGGGACGATCACCAGCCGTCGATTTTCTTTGATACAGACATCCGCCGCGCGGAGCAAAAGATTATCGGCATAACCGACGGCGATGCCCGCGACCGTTTTCATCGAGCACGGAACGATAATCATGCCGTCGTGCGCGAAGGAGCCGCTTGCGATCGCCGCGTCGATGTCGTCAACTTCGTAGGATTGATCGGCAATCCGACGGACGTCGCTCGGCTCGAGATCGGTCTCGTGACGGATCGTCAGCTCGGCGCCGCGCGTGATGATCAGATGCGTCTCGACGTTCAGTTCTCTCAACCGTCGGAGCAATCGAACGGCGATCATCGCCCCGCTCGCGCCGCTCATCCCGACAATCAGCCGCATCTCAATTGATCCTGACCGTGTGAATGACTTTATAGCCCGCGCGCTCGAGCTTCTCCTTGATGCCTTCGCTGTGCGCCGCGTCGATGCGAAACACCAAATCGTATTTCTCGCTCGAGGGCTTGCGGCAGGTGATCATACTGTCGATGTTGACGCCGCTGTCGGCAAGAATTTTGCTGATCTCGGCAATCGTGCCGACCTTGTTCTCGAGCTCGAGCGTGAAGCGCGTCCTGCCCGACTCCAGCCCCATAAAACTGACGAAGGTCTTCAAAATATCCGTGGCCGTGATGATGCCGACCACCGCGCCCACGTCGCTCACGACCGGCAGCCCGCCGACCTTGTTGTTGTACATGATGAGCGCGGCCTCTTCGATGGTGGCGTCCTCGCGGACAGTGATCACCTTGCGATGCATGATCTCGCGGACGGTGAGCTTGTCGAGCAGCTCGCGAATCTCGAATCGAGACAAAGTCGTCGCGGGCGAAGGCGACACGCGCATCACGTCGCGATCGCTGAAATAGCCGACGAGTTTGCCGCCATCGACGACTATCATTCGATGGAAGTGATTTTTCTTCATCAGCCGCGCGGCTTCGGCAATCGTCGCATCGGACGTAACGCTGATCGGATTTTTGGTCATTCTTTCTGCCACAAACATTCGGATCACTCCCTCAAAAATTATTTTTTCCGCCTTCCGACTCGAATCTCCGGCACCGCCAACTCGTCGGCGTCAAAATCCAACGATTGAGAGCGCGTCTCTTCGGTCGTCACCGCAATCTTCGCCTCCCGCACGATCGCTGCCGCCTCCGCCGCGCTCGACGCCGTCTTCTCGATCAGTTTCGCCAACAGCTCCAACGTCGAATTGAACTGCTCGTTTGTCATTCCCGTCGACACTCAAATCACTCCTCAGACGAAATTTATGAACAGCGTTATCATCAGGCTGTTGATGAAATCCGTGAACATGCTGCCGACAATCGGCACCAGGATGTACGCCTTCACCGAAGGCGCGAATTTGCTCGTCAGCACTTGCATGTTCGCCATCGCGTTCGGCGTCGCGCCCATGCCGAACCCGCACGTTCCCGCCGCCAAGATCGCCGCGTCGTAGTCGCGCCCGAGCACGTTGTAAACCACGAAGTACGCGAACAAAAACATCAGCACCGTTTGACTTGTCAACAGCACCACCAACGGCAGCGCCAGCTCCGCCAACTGCCACAACTTCAGAGTGATCATCGCGATTCCGAGAAAGAGCGACAAGCAGATGCCGCCGATATCGTTGATTTCGCCCGGGTGCACTCGAAACGCGCCGGTGAACTCGGAGTAATTTCGCATTACCGCCGCCACGATCAGCGCACCGATATAGACCGGAAAGGTCATGCCCATTTGCGACAGCAGCTGCGCTACGATCGTGCCGAGTCCCATCGCCAGCACGAGTTGATACGTCGCCGGCGCGTACATATTTTTGCGGCGGTACTTTTCTTCTTCCTCGACCAAGGGAGATTCGTCGGCGTCGATCGCCGTCTTCAACAGATCATTTTTGAGTATCAAGCGGCGCCCGAGCGGTCCGCCCATCAACGAGCCCATGACCAGACCGAATGTCGCCGCCGCCGTGCACAACGTCGTCGCGCCGTTCAAACCCAAATCCTCCAGCACCGGTCCGAATGCGCCCGAGGTGCCATGCCCTCCGACCATCGAGATCGATCCGGTGCACAAACCGACGAACGCGTTCACGTCGAGCACCTTCGTCAAGCCGACCGCAAGTACGTTTTGCAGGAAGATCAACGTCGCCACGCACATCAGAAAGATCGCGAGACTTTTGCCGCCGCTCCGAATGACTTTTATATTCGCTTGGAAGCCGACCGACGTGAAGAAGGCGATCATGCAGACGGTCTTGAGCGTCTCGTCGAAAGAAAATGCCGCCACGCCCGAGGTGTAGAGCACGCACGAGAAGATCGCGAACAGCAGCCCGCCGACGACCGGCGAAGGGATGCAAAACTTCTCGAGAAATTTTATCCGCCGCTTGAGCAAGACGCCCACGTAGAGCATACCGACCGCGATCGCCACGGTTTGATACATGTCGAATTTCATTTCAAGCATCGCGCGCCCTCCGTCAATCCTGCCCGGCAATCATGGTGTTGCCCGCATCGCCATTATAAACGTTGACCTTCACGCCGCGCGCGTCGTAAAAATCGACGACGCCCTGATGAAACGCGCCGTTGATCCCCGCGACGGCATAATTGACGTCAAGCCCGTTGTCGAAAACGGTCTGCGCAACGCTCTCGACAGCCTTCGGGTCGACGGCGGCAGCCGCAATCAGAACCGCCTTCGTGCCGATCGTTTCGACATCGGCATCGAGCCCGCGATACGTCCCGGCAGGGATCGTGCAACGCGCGTAGCCGCCGTAAACCTTCGACATATTATTAATCACATCGGGCGAGACGGCAAGCATGCCGATCGATTTTTTTTCGGCAAGGTCGGCAATCGCTTTGGTGGGCGCGCCGGCGGTGCAGAAAAACGCGTCGATCTCGTTGCGCTCGAGTGCGGCAGCGGCGTCGGCAAACGACAGATGCACCGGCTTGATCATCCCGACCGTGAGACCGTGAGCGAGAAGAATTTCGGTGGCGTTCTTGAGCACGCCGGACTCCTCTTCGCCGATCGAGACGCGCTTGCCGGCGAGGTCGGCAATGGTTTTGATGTTCGATTGAGCGGCGACGATGATCTGACAGGGCTCGTCGTAAAGCGCGGCGACAATCGTGCAGCCTTCGGTGTTGAACATGCCCCTGTTGTCGACGCCGCGCGCAAGGATATCGCTCTGAACGATGGCGAAGTCGAGAAAACCGTCGCGGATCAAGCGAATGTTGGCGGCGGAGCCGGCGGTCGCCTTGACGGTGAAGGCGTGATCGGCGGAGAATTTTTTAAGCTGCTCGGCAAGATGATTGCCGTAATCGAAATACATTCCGCCAGTGCCGCCGGTGCCCAGCCGCAATTCCTTATCCGAGCCGCCGCATCCGTCGAGCAACACGACGGTCAGCAGCGCTAACATCAATACAAAGATTTTCTTCATATCAAACCTCAATCTGCAGTTTTCGGATCATGTCGTGCCACGGTTCGCCGCCGAGTCTCACTCTCGACACGCCGATCGGCTCGAATCCGAAGCGCCTGTAGTATTCGATCTTCTCGCGCTTACAGATCAACACAAAAAATTTTTTCGCCGCGCGCTCGAGTACGGTTTGCATCAACGACGCCGCTATCCCGCGCCGACGATATTTTTCCTCGACGGCTAAACTCATCAGCGCCGCGCCCGCCGCGTTCGTTTCGATCGGCGGAGTTGCCGTGTAGAATCGATCGTCGAGCCGCTCCTTCGCGATCGGCAGCCCGTTGATATAGCCCGCAATCCGCCCGTCGAGCTCGGCGACATAAAACAACTCGGGCGCAATCGAAAACCGCGCCGCTATTTTTTCAAGCGAATCAAATTCATCCGGCGGGAATGCCTGCGCCTCGACCTCTGCCACCGCGCGGAGATCGTCGACCGTCGCCTGTCGAATTATCGCGCCGTTCATCGAGCCGCCTCCCGTCGAATGTGCGACAGCCTCTCATAGAGATTTACTCCGGGGCATGACGTATCGCTGACGTCGCGATGCCCGATGATCACGCCGCGTTTGAGCGGGTCGAGCGAATACTTTCGACACAACCAACCGATCAGCGTCTCAACGGATTGCATTTGCGCCTCCGTCGGCTCGCCGATGTTGAAATTCCCCGCCACGCATATCCCGATTGAATTTTTATTGTGTTGATAGGCGTGCGCGCCGACCGCATTCGGGCGCCGCCCCTGCTCTATCATTCCGTCCTTGCGAATCAGATAGTGGTAGCCGATGCCCGCCCAGCCCAAATTTTGTTGATGAAACTTATGAATCTCGAGCGCGGTCGAATCCTTATCGGTGTCGGGGAAGCCATCGTGATGCACCACGATCATATCCGTCGACGAGCGCGGCTCGTATTCGGTGAACGTCAACAGTCTTTTATAGATCGGCGGTTCGGCCAGATCACTTGCCGCCTCCGCGCGGAGACTCGCGACCCCTCCGTCAAAGCACATCAGACCGAAAGTCGTCAGCGCCGCGTACTTCAAAAAATCTCTTCGGTTCAATCGATCACCTCCGTATCAGAAGAATTTCAAGCCGTCGCGACTCATCATTATTTTCAACGCGTGCATAAATTTTTCGCCCGGGTCGGGCTTCTCCGCGTAATATCCCTCGACCTGCTCAATGAATAAGCCGCTCGCTCGCGCCTCCTTCTGTTGATAATGCCCGAAGACGTATTCGATCGACGGATATTGTTGGTGCAGATATCGAATGAGCTCGACGTTGGCGTTCAATTGCGCCACCGTCAAATCCTCTCGACCGTCGACGCCGCCGACATTCTCGATCCCGATCGCGCACCAGTTATATCCGATCGCGTGCCGATTGAGCCGCGTCTCGGGCGTCAAGCGATAAATCGTCCCGTCGCGATCCACAAGAAAATGCGACGCAACCTGCACCTCGCCGTCCTCGTTGACTTCCTGATCGAAAAATTTGATCACGCCCTCGGCATTGCCCCACGCCGTCCAATGCACCACCACCGCCTGCGGCTCGATCGTCGTCCGCGCGAAGCCGTAGTGTTTCATCGAATACTCCAGCGTCAATTGTTCGCGCTGCTCCGTCCAACTGATCGGTCGGTCGACCATATTCGACGGCGACTCGAGCGGATTTTCCGCGCTCACCGTCGGCGACAACAAAAATATTATCGGCAACAAAATTTTTATCAATCGAGCGAAGCTCACAGCGCGCCTCCGAGATTTTCAATCGAATCGATGATGACGAGGCAATTCGCCTCCACATTCTTCATCACGACGAGCATCTTGTCCTCGGGGATCGCGACCGAGCCGATGGTGTACGGCTTCGTCTCGTCAAAGCACTGCAGGAAAATCGCCGAGCCCACCCCGGGCTTGCCGCCCTCATTGTAGCTGATGTTGAGGCAGTAATTGTAATTGGGCGTGAAGCTGCTGATCTTTTCGCAGGCGTCGATGTCGAGCGTGGGATATTGACGGATGTCGACCAGATGATTATACATCATGCCCTCGCGCGTGTCGCCGGACCAATAATGATTGTCGTCGATCTTCGTATAGGGCAGCGCGCAGCCCGGGTCTTTTTTGATGCCGAACGCCTTGGTGAAGTAGAAAATCCCGACGGGAGTCTTGCCGTCGCCTTCCTTTTGTTTACCGAGCCCCGCTCGACCGATAAAGCCCGGCGTCGACATGATCTGCCGCCAAGTACCGAGTTCGTCTCGAGCGTGCATCGACACCCACGCGGTTGCTTTTCCGACGCCCGCCACGACCAACAACTGTTGCGCGTTTTGAGCGGCGGGGATTTTGTCAATCCACTCAGGTGAAGCGGGCAAAGGTTCCTTCGCCGCCTCCGAATGCGTCAAGCCGAGCATCAGACTCAACGCCAACACCATTGCAAAAATCGTCGCCTTCATTCCTCATACCTCATTTCTAATTCCTAATTCCTAATTCCTAATTCCTAATTCCTAATTCCTAATTCCTAATT
>CAMKFB010000022.1 GCA_946411735.1 uncultured Selenomonadales bacterium | reverse complement strand
TCATTTCCGATTATCGACCCGAAATTTCGAGCGCCTTCATTGCCATACTTTTAGCCGCGTTGATCGTCGTAACGTTCGCCTCGTAGGCGCGCGAAGCCGTGATCATATCGACCATCTCCGTCACCACGTTGACGTTGGGCTTTTCGACATAGCCCTCTTCATTCGCGTCGGGATGACCCGGATCGTAGACGAGCGGTCCCGGCGTGTCGTCCTCGGCGATCATCACCGCGCGGACTCCTTCGCCCGTCGTCTTCTTCACGCCGATCATCTTTTGAAGAAGATGTTCAAACGAATCGATCGGACGCTCGCGCGGCTCAAATACCACGTAACGACGATGATACGCCCCGCCTTGATCCGTCCGCGTCGTGTTGGAGTTGGCTATGTTGTTCGATATGACGTCCATTCTCAGACGCTCCGCCGTCAAGCCTGAAGCGGCGGCGTCAATGCCAAGAAACATGCTCACTTAAATTTCCTCTTTTCAATTACTGTTGACCGCTCGTTATGACCGATTTCATCTTGCTCACGTAGCCCGCCATCTGCGTCGCCAAGGCGTTGAAGTAAATCTGATTCTTCGCCAGGTTCGCCATCTCGATGTCGATGTCGACGTTGTTCTCATCGACGCGCATCAACGTCGACTTGTCGGCTACAACCTGCGGGATCGCATAAAACGGCTCCTCGACCTCCGGCAGATGCTTGGCGTGAGTGCGCGCCGGCTTGAGCCGCCCGTCGTCCGTCGGTCCGTAGAGCTCCTGCGCAAGCAGATCCTCAAAAACCAGATCGCTCTTTCGGAAGTTGGGCGTGTTGACGTTGGCAATGTTATTCGATATAACTTCCTGCCGCATGTTCGCGGCGACCATCGCACGCGACAGGTAGTTGAAGTTCGGAGAGTTCATTATCGACTCGAGCATTTCTCAATCACTCGCCTTTCGATACAATACCTTATCGACAGTATTTCAATTTCGATTTTTACATTCTACACCTTGACGTGAAATCCTTCAAACAACAAAAACAAAAAATGGCGGCGACTTCCCGAAGAAGACGTCGCCAAAAATTTTTCGCTCGACGGAGCTCAATGGCGGAGCTTTTTTATTTCCGCCATCAGATATTCGTTGAGGATTTTGATGAAGGTGCCCTTCATTCCGAGCGATTTCGACTCGATCACGCCCGCCGATTCGAGCTTGCGCAGCGCGTTGACGATCACCGACCGCGTGATCCCGACCCGATCGGCCACCTTCGACGCCACCAACAGCCCTTCCATGCCGTCGAGTTCTGAGAGTACATTGATCGCCGCCTCCGTCTCAGAGTATGACAGCGATGCCACCGCGATTTGCACCGTTGCTTTTTTGCGCGCCTCGATCTCGATCTTGCTGCTCATCTCACGGAGCATTTCCATCCCGACCACCGTCGCGCCGTACTCCGCCAACAACAGATCGTCCTCGGTGAACTCCTCGTTGTAGCGCGCTATGATCAGCGTCCCGATTCTTTTTCCAACGCCGTAGATCGGAACGATCGTCGTGTTCTTGCCGTCGAACAGGCACTTGCGACCCTCCTCGTAGGCGCACATGCCCGTCTTCGTCCGGCGGTTGGCAACCGTCTCGTCAATGCGGTTGAGCCAGTGAATGTACGTCTTCGGAAAGCGCCCGCGCATCAGCACCTTGTCGACCATCAGATCACACTCGAAATTGTCAAGGAAGGCGTAGCCCAGAATTTCTCCCTTTTCATTCGTGATGTAAACGTTCGCCACCAGCACGTTGCTCAGCACTTTCGACATCCCGTCGTACTCGATCATGTCCGTGCGCTGCAGCAGCTTGTTGATCTTCCTGATTTTCTCCAATAATGTAGGCATTTCGGCACTCCTCCCAACAAAAATTTTATCGTTTTGGCAATCGATTGTAAGCGAAGTCGTAGAGATTTTCGCCGACGCTCGAGCGCGGCAGCGGCTTATCCTCCTCGACGGTGACATTCATCTTGAGCTCGGCGATCTCCGAGTCGTCCGCGCGATAGAATTGTCGATCGGCGCCTTCGATGTACTTGCCGTCGAGCTTTTCATGGAATCGGATCGTCTCGAGCTCGTAAGCGACGGAGTTGATCACATCAGAGGGGCGCCCGGTGAACAGCGCCGTCAGTTCTTCGCGCCCGCCATCGGAATAAGTTTTGCGGAAGCGCGCGTGGAATCGGAAATCGACATCGGAGCCGCCGTCGAATTTGATCGTCGGCAGCGACGCGTAATAAAAATTGTTGTACTTGTCGCGTGTGACGAAATCCCAGCCGTCGAGCATCGGAGGCTCGGGCAGCGGCTGTTGCGTCAAGCGCGTAATGGTCGTGACGACGCCGATCACCATCATCAGCACAATCACAGGAAAAATATATTTGTTCATAGCTCAGCCCTTGATTTGATCGACGTTGGTTTTGTCGATGATCATCGGCGTGCAAAGATACGCCGGAACAATCTTCACGCCGTTGTTATAAGTCTTGACGTCGTTGATATCGGGCTGCGTTCCCTCGACCACCGCCTTGATCATACGGACGCATTTCGCCGTCAGATGGTCGGGGTCCTTGCCGACCGTGAAAGTCTGTTGACCGGCTTTGATCCGCTCGAGCGCGGCGGGATCGGCGTCGAGCCCCGAGATCAACGGCGCCGCCATATTGCGCGCCCTTATCTCCTCGAGAATCACGCCAGCGATGTCATCATTCGGACTCACCACCGCCTGCAGCGGCGCCCCGTCCTTATAATAAGTGTCGAGCAGCGTCTTGATACGAGTGCGCGCATTGCTCGAGTTCCAATCGGCGACCGCAACGCTGTCGAAATCCGTTTGACCCGAGCGGCAAATCAGCTTGCCCGATTTGATGTAAGGATCGAGAATCGCCATCATGTTTTTATGAAAAAGATGCGCGTTGTTGTCCGTCGGACCGCCCGCAAAAAATTCGATGTTGTACGGTCCGCCGCCGCCCTTGAGATTGAGCGCCGCCTCGAAATACATGCCCCAAGCCTCACCGATCGCCTCGTTGTCGTAGCTCGCGTAGTAAGTGACGGCGTCGGTATTTTTGATGATGCGGTCGAAGGCGATCACGGGAATCTCATATTCCTTCGCCTTCTCGAGCACATCAACCAGCCCCTCGCCGTCGATTGCGCCGATCACGATGCACTTCGGTTTCTTCTCGAGAAGCTCCGCAATCTGACTGCTCTGCTCGGAGGCGGAGCCGGCGAATTGAATGTCGACCGTAAAATTATCCTCTTCGAGGAAGCGCTTGATCGAATCGCCGTTGCGTTGCCAACTCGAGGTGGTGTTCGGGAAGCTGACGGCGACTACGCGACCGTTCGACGCCTCATCTGAACAGCCCGCAATTGCGATCGCGATCAACAGCAGCGCGCCGATAAAAATTTTTTTGACCATGATCATTTCCTCATCTCTCAAATTCTGCCGGCAGCATCTCTTTTTATTTTAAACTGTGACGCCGAATCGGTCAATTCCTGCGCCAGCTCCGACAACTTCTTCGACGCCGTTGCCACTTCGTCTATCGACGCCGATTGCTCCTCCGTCGCCGCCGATACCGACTCCGTCTCGGTCGACACGTCTTTGCTCGCTCGATTGAGCTCGTCCATCGACGACACCAGCGCGTCAACCCGCTGCAGTGAGCGCTTCGCCTCCAACAATATGCCTTCGGCGTGTTGCGTCAAGTCTTTGACTGCCGTCGCGATATTCGAGAAGGAGCTGCCCGCCTCCGCCACCACGACCTTGCCGCTTTCGACGTCGTCGGTGCCCTTCTGCATTTCCTCGACCGCGCGCTCCGTGTCCTGTTGGATCGTTCCGATCAGCGCTGCGATCTTGCTCGCCGCATCGTTGCATCCCTCGGCCAGCTTTCTGACTTCGTCGGCGACCACCGCAAAGCCCCGTCCCGCTTCGCCCGCGCGCGCCGCCTCGATCGCCGCGTTGAGTGCCAATAAATTCGTCTGCGCCGCAATCTCCGCGATCGTGCCGCTGATCGCTCCGATCTCATTCGAGCGCTCCGCCAATTTCTTGATCACATTCGCCGATACCGCCGTCGATTCCGCTATCGCCGACATCTGATCCACCGCGCCCGAGATTGCCGATTCACCGCGCGCCGCGATCTCCTCAACCGATTTCGCCGCGTCCACCGAGGCGTTTGCTTTGTCCTCGAACCCTTGGATCAGTTCCGCGAACGCTCGTATGTCCTGCGAAGATTTTTCGACCTCGCGCCCCTGTTTGTTGGCGTTATCCGCCACGTTCCCGATCGACACCGCCACCTGTTGCGTCGCCAGCGCCGATTGGCTTGCGTTCTCGTTGAGCTGATTGGCAAATGCCGCCGCCTCAATCGCGTTCCGTTGAATTTTTTCGATCAGCCGTCGCAACGTCTCGATCGTCTCGGCGAACACGTTCGACAGTTGCCCGAACTCGTCCGGCGTGGAGGTGCGCGCCTCGACCGTCAAATTGCCCGCCGCCAACTGCTTCGCCACGTTCGACAGGTGCTCGATCGACGACAGGATCGATTTCGTCAGCGCCGCCGCCATCGACATCGAAAACAGCACCACGATCACTATCGACGCGATCAAAATTATGCGCGTCCGCTCGAATCGCTCCGTCGATTGCACGGTCTCTTCGTGGATAAAATCCTTCCGATTGTCGAGAATGCGATTGAGCTTGACGCCGATGCGATCGTAAGCGTCGCTCGATCTCTCGACCAGCCGTTGAGCCGCCGGAATGTCGCCGCTCTTGGCAAGCTCGATCACCTTCATCGAGTTCGATTTGTATTGTTCCCAAACGGTTCGCATCTCGGCGAAGTCGTCGGCGATTTTGCCGGTCATATGCGGCTGAATGTTGTCGAATGTGATGTCGATCTGATCGGCAAGTTTTTTGGTCTGTTGAGCGGCAAAAATGCGCGCGGGCAAAGTCGTCGAATCGATCACCGCGTACTCGCCTTGCCGGTAATCGCTCATCGCGCGGCTCGACTCGGAAGCGGAGATCACGCCCTGCAGATGTTCTGTCGCAATGCGGAGGGCGCCGTCGTTGGTGCTCGACAGGCTGTAGGCGGAGTAAACGCCGTTGCCGATGAAAGCAACAATCAACAGCGTGAAGACGAGCAATATTTTTTGCCTGATGGTCAGCGCGTTCAACATAAAAACCTCCTTCGTTGAGATTGTCAATGTTGACGTATATTTTACATTGCAAAAAAAAAATCCTGCCATTGACGCGAAATAAATTGTGCGTGTGATTGTCGGCAGGATTATTCGACTGCAACTCGAAAATATCAAATCACAAAACAGTCGACAGACGGGAGGCAACACAATGAAGGTAATGGTAACGGGCATCACCGGTCAGCTCGGTTTTGACGTGATGCGGGAGCTCGCGAAGAGAAATATAGAGGCGATCGGCGCCGCGCGGAAGGATTTTGATCTGACTGACGGCGGGAGCATGAAAAAATTTATCGAGCGGCACAAGCCCGACGCGATCATTCATTGTGCGGCGTATACGGCGGTCGACAAAGCCGAGGACGAGTCGGAGTTGGCGATGGAGATCAACGCGCGTGCGGTGGAGCGACTTGCGACGCTCGCGCGGGAGATCGACGCGAAGCTGATCCACATCAGCACGGACTATGTATTTCCGGGCGACGGAGCGGAGCCTTATGAGGTTGGCGATCGAAAAGCGCCGACGAATGCGTACGGTCGATCGAAGTTGGAAGGGGAGCGCGCGGTCGAGCGGCTGATGGAAAAATTTTTCATCGTGCGGATATCGTGGGTGTTCGGGATCAACGGGAAGAATTTTGTACGGACGATGCTGCGCTTGAGCGAAACGCGCGATCGCTTGACGGTGGTGGACGATCAGATCGGCTCGCCGACGTACACGGCGGATTTGGCGCGACTGTTGGTTGAGATGGTGCAGACGGATCGCTACGGGATATATCACGCGACGAACGAAGGTTTTTGTTCGTGGGCGGAGTTTGCGGCGGAGATATTTCGTCAGGCGGAGGTGCCGACGGTGGTGGAGCCGGTACCGTCGAGCGCATATCCGACGAAGGCGGTTCGACCGAAAAACTCTCGATTGAGCAAAAAAAGTCTCGACGCCGCCGGATTTGAGCGACTGCCGAGTTGGAAGGATGCCGTTGGGCGGTATTTGATCGAGCTGGCGGCGGAGCATGAGAAGGAGACTCGAAAGAATTTTATTTTTTAATGATCAGCGCCATGAAGATCAGGTCTTCGCTGCCGACATTCTCGATCCCATGCACTTCGCCGTCGGGACAAAAAGTCGTCGTGCCGACTCCAATCGTTTTCTCGACGCCGTTATCGATATAGAGCGCCTCGCCCTGCAGGATGTGATACGTCTCCGTCGTGCCGGTGTGTTGATGCACTCCGATCGCCGCCCCCGGCGGGATCGTCACCTGCGCGAACATCAGGCACTTGCCGTCCATTTCCGCCGGCGTCAGCAGATGCTTGATCGTCACTTCGCCCTTGCCCTTTTGCGCCTTGACAATGTTCGATTCGATTATCGCCATCGTAATTATCCCCCTTACGCTTGATTCAATCGGATTGTATCAGCCCGCCAAACTCATTTCAAGAAAGAAGGATGCCGTTGGTTTATCTCTTGAAATTCGGCGCCGCTTGGATTTTGCCGCCGGGCATTTTCATCATCGCCTTCGCCGCCGTCGCCGTCTACTGTTTCAAATTCAAACACGATCCCAAGCTCGCCGCCGTCATCGCCGCGCTGACGTTGTCGTTTTATTTGTTGTGCACGGGCTTTGTGGCGGAGAAGGTGATGGGCTCGCTCGAGAGCGTTTACACTCCTCCGTCGAGCGTCGACGATCTCAACGTCGATGTGATCATCATGCTCGGAGGCGGCGCGCTTCCCGACATGCCCGATGTGGACGGCGTGGGGACGCTGTGCTCGAGTCCGGCGTCGAGGGTATTGGCGGCGGTTCGATTGCAGCGCCGATTGCACGTGCCGATCCTTCTGAGCGGCGGTCAAGTTTACTCCGACACCGGCGCGGAGGCGAAGATCGCAAGCCGCGTGCTTCGCTCCCTGGGCGTCGAGGAAAAAGATATTCTCGTCGAGACGCGCAGCATCAACACGACGCAAAACGCCAAGTTCTCGGTCGAGATCATGCGGGAGCGCGGCTTGAGCCGACCATTGCTCGTGACGTCGGCGTTCCACATGCGGCGGGCGGTGTTGAATTTCGAGCAGCAAGGCGTTGAAGTGATCCCGTACCCGACCGATTACATGGTGACGCACTCGCCGCAATTTCATTACACGAAACTTCGCCCGCAATCGGAGGCGCTGTTATATAACGTGATGGTGCTGCAGGAGCGGCTGCGGACGTTCGTGACGGCTTGGTTGAAAATCTGATTGGAGGTGAGCGGTGTGCACGAGGACAAAGAATATCTCGAGATTCCGCACAGAAAAAAATCGTCGGATCGCTCCGGCACAATTGTCGTAGTGCTGATAGCAATGCTGATGGTGTCGGATTGGATTATGTCGGCGCATCTCGAGCTTGAAGCGGACGAGAGCTCGAGCCTGACTTTTGACTTCACGCACGAATGAACCGCGCCGCCTCCGCCGCCCGAATTAAACACTGCTTGGCAACTGAGCGAAGGTGCGCGAACACTTATAGCTTCGGGTCAGTATCAAAGGGCGATCGATTATTGCAATGAGGCGCTGAAACTTGATCCGAACAACATGTTGGTGTACGTTGAGCGCGGGCGGGCGCAATATTATCTCAGTAAATATCACGAGGCGATTGCCGATCTCGACAAAGCGATCGCGGCGGGCGTGCCGAATGCGCCGGTGGCTTACGACGCGCGCGGCTGTGCTTACTTTTATTTAAAAGACTATAGAAGAGCGCTGACCGATTTGGACGAGGCCGACGAGACTCGATCCGAGTTTTGTCAAGCCGTATGAAAACCGTTTGCTTGTATATGGGGCGCTTGTCGACGTTGAGCGCGCGGCGGTCAGAAGGTTGAAGTGATTCCGATTGGAGGTGGCGGTCGTGATTGAGGACAAAGAATATCCGCAGATTCCGCGCGGAGCGAAAAAACCTTCCGAGGGCAAAAAAACGCTGACGTTGTCGATGATATTGTTGACGGTGTTGATGGCGATCGGATTGTTGTCGTCGATGCACTTCGAGTTTGAAGTGAGCGCGGACGGCGGCAAGCGTTTGACATTGGATTTTGCTCGCAATCGATTCGAACCGCCGCCTGCGATCAAACCGGTCGAGTCGGCACCCGCGACGCCGACATCGCCGACATCGCCGACGCCGATGAAGCCCGAGCTTAAAAACGCCGATAAGATGATCACGGCAGCGCGGGAGCTGATCGAGGCGCGGTCGTATAAGAGCGCGTTAAAGTATTGCAACGAGGCGCTGGCGCTCGAGCCGGATAACATGTCGGCGTATGTGGAGCGCGGGCGGGTATATTTTTACACGCATCGATACGATGAGGCGATTGTCGATCTCGACAAAGCGATCGCGGCGGGCGTGGCGAATGCGGCGGTCGCCTACAACGCGCGCGGCTGTGTCTATTATGATCTGAAGGAGTATAAAAAGGCGCTGGTAGATTTGGACGAGGCGACGCGGCTCGATCCGAATTTCCGCAGACCGTATGAAAATCGCGTGCTCGTATATAAAGCGCTTGCCGACATCGATCGCGCGGCGATTAAAAAACTGAAGTGATTTTGATTGGAGGTGGCAGTCGTGAACGAAGACAAAGAATATCTTGAGATTCCGCGCGGAGTGAAGAAAACATTCGCGGACGTAAGTACACTCAAGCTGTCGATGATCCTGGCGACGCTGTTGATGGCGATCGCGCTGTTGACGTCGATACGTCTGGATTTTGAGATTGGCGCGGACGGAAGCAAGCATGTGTCGATTGATTTCGCTCACGAGCGGACGGTTGCGCCCGTCGAGACGACGACGCCGGCTCCGATCGACGACGAAACGGACAAGTTGTATAAGGCAAATCTGAGGGTCGAGCTGGCGCAGAACCTTTTCAGTCAAAAAAAGTGGAAGGAAGTCATTGCAAACTGCAATGCGGCGATCGAACTCAATCCGAACAACACTTGGGCGTATAACTTGCGCGGCGGCGCGTATCTCAATATGAGGGAATTTCGTCGTGCGCTGGAGGATTTCGACAAGGCGATCGAGCTCGACGACAGAAACGATACGGCGTATTGCGGTCGCGGCAATGTTTACGAGTATACGAATGAGCGCGAGAAGGCGATTGCGGATTTCACGCGGGCGATCGAATTGAAGCCGACGGCGTCGGAGCCGTATTATTATCGCAGCATGTCATACACCAACAGCGGCGACAGTAAGCGCGGGAAGGCTGATATGGCGAGGGCGAAGGAGCTTGGCTTCAATCCTCCGAAATAATTTTATTGACGGTGATGAATTTGACAGGAAAATTGATAGTGATAGAGGGCAGCGACGGCTCGGGGAAGGCGACGCAGTCTCGAAAACTTTTTGATCGATTGAAGGTCGAGAGCGATCGATCGGTGCATAAAATTTCATTCCCCGACTATCAATCGGCGTCTTCGGCGCTGATCAAGATGTATTTGCGCGGGGAGTTCGGCGCGCGCCCGTCGGACGTTGATGCGTATGCGGCATCGACGTTCTACGCGGTCGATCGGTACGCGTCGTTCCGAACCGATTGGAAACAGTCTTATGATGCGGGCGACATCATCATCGCCGATCGATATGTGACGTCGAACATGGCGCATCAATCGATCAAGATCGACGAGCCGACGGAGCGGCGGCGATTTCTCGACTGGCTTGACAACTTTGAATATGATAAACTACAATTGCCGCGACCGGATTTGGTGATCTTCCTCGACATGCCGCCGTCGATTGCGGAGCGGCTGATCGATGAGCGACACAAGCTCGACATTCACGAGACGGATCGGGAATATCTCCGACGGTGCCATCGGGCGTATAAGGAACTTGCCGCGCAATATCATTGGACGGTGATCGAGTGTTCGATTGACGACGCTCCGCGCGGAATCGATGAGATATCGGAAGAAATCTTCGCCGCGGTCAGGGAGGCGATCCGATGATCAAAGAAGTTCTCGTCGTCGAGGGCAAAATGGACGTGGTCGCCATCGACAAAGCCGTTGAGGCCGATTGCATCATCACGGGCGGCTTCACGCTCAACCGTCGTACGCTCGACGACATCGAACACGCCTACAATCGCCGCGGGATAATAATTTTGACCGACCCCGACTCCGCCGGCGAGCGCATCAGAAAGTTTTTGACCGAGCGCTTCCCAAATGCAAAACACGCCTTCGTGCCCAAGCTCGACGCCACCGCCAACAACGATATCGGCATCGAACAGGCGCGCCCCGAGGCGATCCGCGCGGCGCTCGAGCGAGTCCGCACTCTGACTTTCGAGCCGACCGACGAATTTACGATGGCTGATCTGGTTGTCAGTCGATTGAACGGTTCCGAAGATGCCGTCGCTCGTCGCTCGAAATTGGGAGAAATTCTCGGGCTCGGCTTCGCCAACGCCAAAACTTTTTTGAAGCGACTCAATCACTACGGCGTCACCCGCGCGGAGTTCGAGGCTGCTTTGAAGGAGATCGACAATGAC
The DNA here is from genome assembly GCA_946411735.1 of uncultured Selenomonadales bacterium. Taxonomy (GTDB): domain Bacteria; phylum Bacillota; class Negativicutes; order Selenomonadales; family Selenomonadaceae; genus Quinella. The sequence goes on along the minus strand of CAMKFB010000022.1, from coordinate 19,658 downwards.
CGATAAGATTATTCACCCGACCATCGCAACCGTCGGCGCCACCCGTCATATTTTGAAACACTTTAAGCTGCGCGCCAGTAAACGGCTCGGGCAAAATTTTTTAATCGACCGCTCGATCGTGCGCGGGATCGTCGACGCGGCGGATATCGTCGACGGCGAACCCGTTCTCGAGATCGGTCCCGGCATCGGCACGTTGACTCAAGGGCTGCTCGAGGCGGGCGCTCACGTCACTGCCGTCGAGCTCGACAAAAAACTGCCCGACGTCCTTGCCGAGACACTCAAGGGCTATGACAACCTCTCGATCGTGCAGGGCGATATCCTCAAGGTCGACATCAATCAACTGATGGGCGGCAAAAATTTCAAAGTCGTCGCCAACCTGCCGTATTACATCACGTCGCAAATCATCCTGACGCTGCTCGAACAGCGCCTGCCGATCACGCGGCTCGTCACGATGGTACAGCGCGAAGTCGCCGAGCGAATGATCGCCAACCCCGAAAACTTGTCGCCCAACGACTCCGCAAAAATCTACGGCGCGTTATCGGTGGCGGTGCAGTACTTCACCGAGCCGCGCATCATTTTCGACGTGCCGCCGACGGCTTTCATGCCTTCGCCCGAGGTTACCAGTTCGGTGATCGTCTGCGACGTCCGATCGCAACCGCCGGTCGAGATCGCCGACGAAAAATTATTCTTCCGTGTCGTTCGAGGCGCCTTCGGTCAGCGGCGCAAGACCGTCATAAATTCTTTGACGGGCGCCGGCTTCGAGCGCGATCGCTTGAGCGCCGCCTTCGATCAGTCCGGCATCAATCAGAAGCTCCGCGCGGAGAATTTGACACTTGAAATGTTTGCCGCGTTGACCCGCGCTCTCGCATAAAAGTTTATTGGTGGTGTTTGTATGCTTGAGCTTAAAAATATTTCCTTCAGCGTGCCGTCGGAGGGCGGCGACATCGACATCATTCGCAACCTCAGTCTCACGCTCGACGCCGGCAAATTCATCGTCGTTACCGGTCCCAACGGCAGCGGCAAGTCCACGCTTGCAAAGCTGATCGTCGGCATCGAACGACTGACCGCCGGCAACATTCTTTTCGACGGCGTTGACATCACCGATTGGAGCATCACCGACCGCGCGCGCGCCGGCATCGGCTTCGCTTTCCAACAGCCCGTCAAATTCAAGGGCTTGGGCGTGATCGATTTGCTCCGAATCTCCTCGGGGCGGCGCCTTTCAATGCACGAGGCTTGCGATTACCTTGCCGAGGTCGGGCTGTGCGCGAAGGATTACATCAATCGCGAAGTCAACGGCTCCCTTTCGGGCGGCGAATTGAAACGCATCGAGATCGCGACGATCCTCGCTCGAAAAACAAAGCTGTCGATCTTCGACGAGCCCGAGGCGGGCATCGACCTTTGGAGCTTCCAAAATCTGATCAGGATTTTTGAGAAAATGCGGCGCGAAATTCGCAACAGCACAATCATAATCATCTCGCATCAGGAGCGGCTGATAAGCATCGCCGACGAGATCGTGGTGATAAGGGACGGCGCGGTCAAACACCACGGCGCAGGCAAAGAAATTCTGCCGCGCATCGTCGGGACGCGCTCGATGTCGGGCATGTGCGATCGACTGAAGGGAGATGATTGACGTTTTTAAGCCTGACGAAATTCAGCGGCGCCTTTTGAGGGAGGTCGCCGATCTCTACAGCGTCCCCAAGGGCGCCTACAATTTCCGCGTCAACAGTCAGCTTGCGGCGCGCAACAGCTCGGCGAACATCGAGATTATGTCGAAGGAGGACGGCACGGGCATCGACATTCACATCAAGCCCGGCACCGTCAACGAGAGCGTCCACATCCCCGTCGTGCTCAGCGAGAGCGGGCTTCGTGAGGTCGTTTACAACGATTTCTTTGTCGGCGAGGGCAGCGATGTGCTGATTGTGGCCGGTTGCGGCATCGACAATTGCGGCGCGCAGGATTCTCAACACGACGGCGTCCACCGATTTTTCGTCGAGAAGAATGCCCGCGTTCGATACGTCGAGAAGCATTACGGCTCGGGCGACGGCACCGGCAAGCGGATATTGAATCCGGTGACGGAGGCGTTCCTCGACGAGAACAGCTCGATGGAAATGGAAATGGTGCAGATCAAGGGCGTGGACTCGACGGAGCGACGGACGAAGGCGGAGCTCAAATCGAACGCGCATTTGCTTGTGCGGGAGCGGCTGATGACGCATGGCGAACAGCGTGCGCTGAGCGGATATAAGGTCGAGCTCAACGGCGAAGGCTCAAGCGCGGACATCGTCTCGAGATCGGTCGCGAAGGAGCAGTCGTTTCAAAAATTGGATCTGTGCATAGTCGGCAACGCGTCGTGCAAGGGACATACCGAGTGCGACTCGATCATCATGGACGGCGGGCGGATATTGGCGGTACCGTCGCTCGAGGCTAATCACGTCGACGCAATGTTGGTGCACGAGGCGGCGATCGGAAAAATCGCGGGCGAGCAGCTGATCAAGCTGATGACGCTGGGCTTGACGGAAAAAGAGGCGGAGGAGCAAATCATCAGCGGCTTCCTGAAATGATCGAGATTAAAAATTTGAGCAAGGCGTTCGACCATCGCGCTCAAGACGGTCGCTTGACGAAGAAGATCGCCGTCGACGGCTTGAGTTTTGCGATCGGGCGCGGAGAAATTTTCGGTTTGCTCGGCAAGAACGGCGCGGGCAAAACCACGACGATTCGAATGATGACTTTACAAACTCGTCCCACGAGCGGCGAGATTTTTTTTGACGGAAAATCGATCGACGATCGCGCGCTCGAGATAAAAAAATTGATCGGAGTGGTGCCTCAGCACATCAACTTCGATCAGGATTTGACGGTCGGCGAGAACATGGAGCTGCACGCGCGCCTTCACCACATCAACCGCGCAGAGCGGCGACGGCGCATCGATGAGCTCCTAAGTTATGTGGAGCTGTCTGATGTGGTCAACGATAATGTCAAGCAACTTTCGGGCGGGATGAAGCGACGGCTGTTGATCGTGCGCGCGATGATCCACCGCCCGCAAATTTTATTCCTCGACGAGCCGACGGTGGCGCTCGATCCTCAAGTGCGACGGCGGATATGGGAGCTGATCCGACGGTTGAAGTCCGAAGGCGTGACGATCGTGCTGACGACTCATTACATCGAGGAGGCGGAGGCGCTGTGCGATCGGACGGCGTTCCTGTCGAAGGGAAGTCTGATCGCGCTCGACACTCCTTCGGCGCTCCGCGCGGAGCATGGCGCCTCGACGTTGGAGGAAGTGTTCATCGCATTGACGGAGGCAAAGCATTGATCGACGACATCATCACGGTATTTTGGCGCGATTGGATCGTGCTCAAGCGGCGGCTGACGAAGTTCATTCTTTCGAGGATGGTCGCGCCGATCCTTTATATGACCGCCTTCGGATGGGGGCTGGGGCGGTCGATCACGCTCGAGAGCGGCAGTTATCTCGACTTCCTCGTGCCGGGGATTTTGGCGCTCAACTCCATGAACATCGCCTTCAATTCGATCACGCCCGTCCACGCCGAGCGCATCTACCATAAAAGTCTCGAGGAATATATCTTGGCGCCGATCGCTCCCGCGGCGTTCGTAATCGGAAAAATTTTGGCGGCGGTACTTCGCGCGCTGATCTCGTCGACGATGATCATCGGGTTGGCGCTGATGTTCGGTGCGTCGCTCGAGCGATTGATGTCGCCGTCGACGGCAATCATTTTTTTGACGGCGCTGACATTGAACTCGATCGTGTTCGCGGGGATCGGATTCCTCGCCGCCATGAAAATAAAGACCTACGAGGAAATGTCGCAGGTCAACACTTATATCTTATTGCCGATGTCGTTTTTATGCGGCACTTTTTTTTCGACGGCGACGCTGCCGTCGGCGCTCCGATTGTTGATCGAGCTGCTGCCGTTGACGCACACCGCTCAACTTTTGAGGAGCTTGACGTTCGGAGCGGATTTGTCGATCGGATCGCTCATCGTGCTGTCGATTTACGTGGCGATAATTTTTGTGCTCGACTTACGAGCCTTTCGACGGTTGACGGATTAAGGTCGAGGATCGATCCGATGTCTGTTGAAAGATCGATCGCCGCTTCGGTCGAAAGTATATCGCTCAACGGCGACTGATCGACCGCGCCGTCTTCAAACCAATAATCCTCCGAAGACAGTTGCGCGCTTGTCGAAATCCGCGCGGAGTCGAGATCATTATTCTGCTTCGTAAATTTGTACGTCGACTCGACGCCTTCCGCATCGATGATCGTCAGCTCCTTCTTCACGACGCTCTTGATCGTCAGCGAGCCGTCGCCGACGTTGAGCTTGACGGTCGAGCCCTTGAGCGACACCGACTCGATCGCGCCGTCGACAATCTGTATCTTATCGCCCGCCTTATAACTCTTAATCGTATCGTCGCCGTCGCCGTCCGCGTACACCACCACATCAACGCCCTTGCCGAGCTTGATCAAGTCGTCGCCGTCGCCGCCCGCGATCGTCGAGCCGTACTTGCCGACCGTGATCTTATTGTCGAGCGCGTTGCCGATGATGTTGACTGCCGACTTGACCGCCGTCGCCTTGATCGTCTGAACGCTGTCGCCCATATCCTCCGCGCGGAGCGTGCCCTCGAAATTCTTTTTGAGCGTCAAAGTCGTGCCCTTTTTGTTGAGCTTGACGCCCTCAACCGAGTCATCGCCGCCCGCCGTCGAAATGAGCGCGCCGAGCGTCGAGCCGTATCGAATATTGCCGTTGGTCGTCTGCAACGCCACGTTGACGTTCGACACTTGCTCGAAATTCGTCACGCCGTCGAAACGGAGATTGATCATCCCCGAATCATCGGTGAGGTTGAGCGCGCCGCCGCCAATCGAATAGGTAAATTCATTGGTGTTCGTCGAGGCAACCGCAATCGTATCCTCCGTCGAGATGTCGGTGAAGACCGCCGCAATCGAGCGGCCGTTCGGAACAATGCCGAATCGATCGGAGCCCGCGCCGCCGTTGAGCGTGGTATTCGCGCCCGAGGTTGAAATTGTATCGTTGCCGGCGCCGCCGCCGATCGACACGCTCGCGCCGCTGTTTTTAATCGAATCCGCACTCGAGCTGCCGACGATGATAACCTCCGCGCGGCTGTTGTCGAGCGTGGGCGCGGTCGCGTCAACGTAAATGATGTTGTTGACGATGTTGAGCGTCTTATCCGCCGCGCCGTCGAGCGTGATCGAGCCGCTCCCGATCGAAACAATCACATCATCGCCGCCGAGCATCGTTCGATAATCGGAGCCATCGGTGATGCGAATCGTATCGGTCGACTCGTAATCGTCGATGAGATCATTGCCGTCGCCCGCCGCGTACAAAATTACCTGCCGATTGCCGTCAAGGTCGATGGTGTCATTGCCTGCGCCCGCGTTGATCGTCACGTTCGCGCCCGAGTTATGAATCGACTCGGCGTTGGAGGTGCCGCTTATCAAAGTGTTCGACGCCGCGTTGTTGATCGCATTGCTCACGACGGTCGGAGTGATTGTCGAGCCGCCGACAATGTTGAGCGTCTTATCCGCGGCGTCATCGAGCGTGATCGAGCCGCTCCCGAGTGAAACGATCACATCATCGCCGCTGAGCATCGTTTGATAGGCGGAGCTGTCGACAATTCTAATCGTATCGGTCGACTCGTAATCCTCGATCACATCCGCGCCGTCGCCCGCCGAGTACACAAACACCTGCCGATTGCCGTCAAGCTCGATGGTATCATTGCCCGTGCCGCCGCGAATCGTGACGTCGTCGGCGTTATTTTTGATCGAATCGGCGCGCGCGCTGCCGACTATCGTAATGTCCGCGCGGTTATTGTTGAGCGTGGGGCTGCCGGCGCTGACATACACAACGCTGCTGACAACGGTCGGCGTGGTATCGACAGGCGTCGTGTCGACCGGCGTGGTATCGGCGGGCGTGGTATCGACGGGCGCGACGGTCGGAGTTCTGTTGGCGCCGCCCACGACATTGATCTTTTTATCCGCGGCGTCGTCGAGTGTGATCGAGCCGCTCCCGATCGAAACGATCACATTGTCGCCGCTGAGCATCGTCGTATATGACGAGCCGTCAGTAATGCGAATCGTATCATCGGAATCGTAATCGTCGATGAGATCATTGCCGTCGCCTGCCGCGTACTGAATTATGTTTTGCCCGCCGTCGAGCTCGATCGTATCATTGCCGGCGCCGCCGCGAACCGTAGCATGCCCGTCGTTGACGCTGATCGAATCGGCGCCCGCGCCGCCGTTGATCGACACATACCACGCGCCGGTTCCGATCACATCATTGCCTTCGCCGCCGGCGATCGTCACGTGCGAGCCGAAATTGAAAATGCTGTCGGCGTTGGAGGTGCCGCTTATCAAAGTGTTCGACGTCATATTGCTGATGGCGCCGCTGTCGACGGTCGGAGTTTTATTCGTGCCGCCGACGATGACGGGCGTGCTGACGTACGGGTCCTTGAGCGTGATCGAGCCGCTGCCGATCGAAATGATCACGTCGTTGCCGCTGCGCAACGTCTGATAATCGGAGCCGTCGGTGATCGAAATCGTATCGGAGACCACGTATTCTTGGACGACATCATCGCCGTCGCCGCTCTTGTATTGAATGAGCATATGGGAGCCGACGGGCGTGATGGTGTCGTCGCCCGCGCCGCCGTTGACGGTGTTGTACCAACTGCCCGACTGATTAAAGATGGAATCGTCGCCGTCGCCGGCGTTGATCAGAACGAAATCGCCCGCGAGATTGTTGATGACATCATCGCCCGCGCGCGCATCGATCGTCACATCGGAGGCGTAATTGACGAGCGTATCCTCATCGCGAGTGCCGGTGAGGAGCGTGGCGGCGGTGTAATTGGCGGTATCGGTCGAGGTCGTACTTCGATTGACGCCGCCGACGATGTTGAGAGTAGCGGTGGAGGCATCGGCGAGCGTCGCCACGCCGGAGCCGATCGAAACGAGCATATCGTTCCCCGAGCGCATGGTTGCGTACTCGACGCCGTCGGCAATCCGAATCGTGTCGGTCGAGTTGAAGCCGAGAATGAAATCGTCGCCGTCATTCGCCGCGTATTCGAAGACATTGCGATAGCCGTAGGCTTGAATCGTATCATTGCCTGTGCCGCCGCGCATCGTCACATCCGAATAAATTCGCGCGTCGAGAATGTCATTGCCGGCGCCACCGTCGACGCTCATATAAGGATCGTACGCGGCAATCGAGTCATCGCCGTTGCCGCCGTCGACGGTCACGTAGCCGTAATTATTGTTGATCGTGTAAGTCGTTGAGATCGAGCTGACAACCAAATCGTTGCCGTCGCCCGCGTAAATCTGCACGCCGCCCGCGTAATTTTCAATCGTGTCGGCATCGGCGGAGCCGCTGATGACGGTGTTCGTCGTAGTGTTTGACAAGGTTTTACCTCCGGTGTTGTCGACGGTATCGGCGGGCTCGACGGTGTCAACGGGCTCGACGGTGTCAACGGGCTCGACGGTGTCTTCGGCGGTCAATTCCGCCAGCGAGACCGTTCGATTGATCGAACCGCTGCTCGAAAGCTCCGCCTTCGTGCTCAACAATTCATCTTGACTGAGAGTTTCATTGGAGTACTCGTAACTGCGGAACATCTGAACCCAATAATTGCCCCACTCCGAACCCGAAGCGTGAGTATAGCCGACGCCGAGCCGCCCGAGATTGGCGTTGAGGATATTGGCGCGGTGCCCTTCGGAGTTCATCCAACCGTCCATCACATCGTCGGAGGATTGATAGCCGGCGGCAATATTTTCGGCGCGATATCCGACATTGTTTTGGAGCGCAGTGTAGCACGCCGAGCCGTCGGGGCGCGTATGCGAATAGGACGTTACCAATTCGCCCGCGCGGACGGCGGCGGAGTCCATCAATTCTTTCGACAGCGTTAACGGCGCGGCTCCGACTTCTTCGCGCTCATCGTTGACGCTCTCGAGAATATCCCAAAAATATTCGTTGCCCTCTTGATCGTAATACTCATCCAACGGACGCGTGCCTTTGATTGTGATGTTCAAACGACCGTCGGCGTCGGCAAGAACCAAATCGCGATCGTTGAACGCGTAATTCCACTTCGCCGTCGAGCCGCCGTCGATGGCAATGCGATCTTTGCCCGGCTCGATATCCTCAATGACGGCGTTGGTCGTCGAGTTGTCGGCGTAATAAAAACTGAACGTGTCGGCGCCGTCGCCGCCGCTCAACGTGCCGGTGCCGCTCGTCATTTTCAAAACGTCATCGCCCGAGCCGCCGATCAGCAAAATATTTTGCCCGCGCCCCTCGATGGTGTCATTGCCCGCCAAGCCGTAAGCTTGCGTGTTATTCTCGTCCGCGGTGAGCCGATTGCCGGACGATGTGCCGACCTCAACATCCGCAAATCTCTGAATATCGAATTGCATACCAATCCTCCTAACCGATGTGGCGGGGGGAAATTATTTTTTCTTCTCGGCTTCCTTTTGCGCCGCGCGGACGTCCTCCCAAAGGGTGCGCGCCTTCTCGAAAATCACCCGCTCGCGAACGCGCGCGTTTTGATCGCCGATAATCCTCGACAGGAACGACGCGCAATTGCTGTAATCGTTGAGCAGATAGTAGATTGCACCCGTCACGAACAGCGCGCCGGTGTCGGTCAATTTCCCCATCGGATATCTCTCCGTCGCAAGCGATTGTGCGTAGAGCTCCGCCGCCTTTTTGAGATATTCCTCTTCCATTTCCTTATTCTCGATCGAGCGATACACCCACGCCAGCTGATGGCAGGTCGACGCCTTCTTCGCCAGCGGCATCTTCAACAGATCAAGGCACTCGATCGCGCGCTCGAACGAAGCGATCGCATCGCCGGCGGTGTGCTCGTCGAGAAATTCATGATCGATCGGATTGGCGTCGAGGTATTCTTTGATCTGCGCGCGCGTACGATCGGTCAGCTTCACGCCGAACGTCGCCTCGTCGCCCGCAAAGCCGCAGTGCTCGCACAGCCAGATGCGGTACAGATAGATGTTGAAATCCTTGTAGTGGACGCAGGTGTCGGGGTCCTGCTTGATCATCATCAGTCGCGACTTCGGCTTGATCACGCGCGTCTTCTGCTGACAGATCGGGCACGGCTTTTCAACTACGAACGTATTCTTATCCATAATGCTCCTCCCCCTTAGACTTCGATTAACGCTTATACTTATTGCACAACGCCTTCAAATTTCCTGCCTGAGCGTCGAGTTGATAATCCGGCTTGAGACGCCATCCCCAATTGGTTCCGACGGTCCCGGGCGTGTTCATCCGACTGCCGCTGTCGAGCTTGAGTACGTCCTGCATCGGAATGATCGCAAAGCGACTGTTGGACGCGTACGCGAACTCGATCAGCTTCTGACAGACATCGTCCGGTCGACGGGCATCCGCGCCGATCAGCTTTGCGATCGTCACCTTCGACGCGCTGTCGATATCCTCAAGGTACCAACCGACGGTCGTATTGTTGTCATGCGTGCCGGTGTAGACCAGGGAATTCTCCGGCGCCATAAATCCGATCCGACCGTCCTCGTTGAAGTGCAGCTCGAAATGCAGGATTTTCATGCCCGGGAAGCCGCAATCGAGTCTCAACTGCTCGACCTCGTCGGTGATCACGCCCAAATCCTCCGCCACGATCCGCCGCGACAGCTCATCGATATCGCGCCCGAGCTCGGTGAAGAGCGCCATGCCCGGTCCTTTGATCCACTTGCCGTTGATCGCCGTTTTCTCCTCGCTGTCGACCTCCCAATACGCCTCGAAACCTCTGAAATGATCGATCCTAACTATATCGACGATCCCAAGCAACTTCTTTAATCGCAGCTTCCACCACGAATACTTATCCTCCGACATCGCATCCCAATCGTATTGCGGATTGCCCCACAATTGCCCCGTCGCCGAGAAATAATCCGGCGGGACGCCCGCCACTTTCTTGGGCGTGCCGTCCTCGTTGAGCTTGAAGAATTTCTGATTCGCCCACGCGTCGGCGGAGTCCGCGCTGATGAAAATCGGCATATCCCCGAGAATGTCGATCGACCTGTCCTGAGCGTACGCGTGCAGGATCGACCACTGCAGATCGAAAATGAACTGCTTGAACTTCTCGTAAGCGATCACATCGGTCAACCGCGCGGAGGCTTCGGCAAGCGCCTCGGGCTCGCGCAGCTTGATCTCATCCGCCCACTTCGTCCAGTCCTTGTCCTTATTGTCGACCTTGAGCGCCATGAACAGCGCGTAGTCATCGAGCCAATATTTTTCTCGAGCGCAGAACTCATCGAACTGACGACGCAGCTCGCCCTCGACCGTCGCAAACTTTTTGAACGCCTTCTTGAAAAGTTTTTCCTTCCAAGCGCTGACTTTGAAGAACTCGGCGACGGCAGGATTTTTGATATCGAGCGGCTTGACCTCCGACTCCTCGAGCAGCCCCAGCTCGATAAGCCCGTCTATCGAGATCAGCATCGGATTGCTCGCGAACGCCGACGGCGATTGATACGGCGAAAATCCGAAGCCCACGGGATTGAGCGGCAGGATTTGCCAAATCGATTGCCCCGCCGCCTTGAGATAGTCAACGAACTCGAACGCCTCTCGACCCAGATCGCCCACGCCGTATTTCGACGGCAACGATGTCGGGTGGAGCAAAATGCCCGCGCGGCGCTCGTAATGCTGTTGCGGTTCAATATGGCGGAGCAAAATCCCGCTCAACGGCTCCATTTTGACGTTCACTCGACCGCGACTGACGGGATATTTTTTCTCGCCGTCAAACACATCGACGAACACTCCGTTGGCGAAGTCGACCACATCAAACGACGCCCACCGCGCCTCCTTCGATCGATTGAAGGCGATCAAAAATGCATCATTCTTTTCCTCGTTGCCGAACACATCCCGACCGTTGCGAATCACGCGCGCGAACGAAACGATGTCGCCGTCGTTGTGCAGCGGCAGCAATTCTCCCGTCCGAAGCGCGACATTCTCATTCCGTGCGGCGATAAATTTTTTGTACTGCGATCGGATCGCGTCGTCGCCGTTCGCCCAATCATACGGGCGCCGATTGGTCGGATCCTTAAAGCCCTGCATCGCAATCTCGTCGCCGTAATAAATGCACGGTACGCCGGGATATGTGAACTGCCACAGCGCCGCCATCAACAGCCGCGCCTTGCCGAGTTTTTCATGCTCCTCGTCGAGACGGAACTTCATCTGCTCGATCGCCGGCATGCCCTCGATATCGGGCGCCTCGCCGAAGATCGTCACCGCACGCATCACATCGTGGCTGCCGATCAAATTCATCATCGCGTAGAAATTTTCCTTCGGATAATTCTCCCGAAGACTCTCGAGCCGACGCATGCACGTCGCCCCATCGATTTTCCCCGTGATGAAGTCGACCACATGCGCGCGGAACGGATAATTCATCGCCGAATCGATCTCGTAGCCGCTCAAATACTGCCGCTGCGTGCCGTAAGCGATCTTGTTCGACGCATCCTCCCAGACCTCGCCGATCACCACCGCCTCGGGATCAATCCGCTTGAGCTCGGCATAGAACGCCTGCGAAAACTCCGGCTCCAGCTCGTCAATCACGTCGAGCCGCCAGCCGCTCAGCCCCTCGCCCATCCAATGATGCAACACGCTGTCGTGATTGCGGATTATAAAATCCATGTACGACGGCGTATTTTCCTTGACGTTCGGCAGCACCCAAAAATTCCACCAGCAATCGTATTCGTCGGGATATTCTTTGAAGGTGTACCACTCGTAATACGGCGACTCCTTCGATTGATACGCGCCGAGATCGTCGTATTGCCCCGCCCGATTGAAGTAACGGCTGTTGGCGCCGGTGTGACTGAACACGCCGTCGAGAATAATTTTGATGCCGGCGTCCCGCGCGGCGTCGAGCAGATGTTTGAACTCATCATTGGTGCCGAAAATCGGATCGACCTTGTGATAATCGCCGGTGTCGTAGTGATGATTGCTCTCCGATTCGAAAATCGGATTGAGATAAACGACGTTGACGCCCAGCTCCTTGAGATAGCCCAGCTTCTGCTCGAGCCCGCGCGCGTTGCCGCCGTAGAAATCGTAAGCAACCACATCTTTGGTGTCGACATCCTTATAATAGCAGGGCTCGTCCGACCAGCAGGCATGATAAACCGCGCCGCGCTTTTCGATGATTTGATTGCCGTCTCGACAGAACCGATCGGGGAAAATCTGATACATCACCGAGTGCTTGAACCAATCGGGCGTCTTGACGCCCTTCTGATAGACGGTGATTTGAAAGGGCGGCGGCACGTGATCGCAAAGTTCGCCGGCGCCTCCGAGCCGATCGGCATTATTGCCGTAATAATACGTTTGCTCCTCCGTCACGATGACGAAGTAGTACCACACCAGGCAGCCGCGATCGGGCAATTGGATCGTGATCGAATAAAATTTTTCCTCGGCGGTCGGCTCGTCTGATGTGGTCAGCTCGCGAAGTTTTTCGGCGCCGCCCTCGGCGTGAGTATTGATCATGACTTTATCGATCGGCTCATCGGTTCTGATTCGAATGCCGAGCTGAATTTTCGACGACGACTCCGCCGCGCCGACGGTCGAGCGATAATAAATCCGTTGCGAGTTGTGCTCGACGTTGTATTTCTCTATCATAGTATCACTTCTTCCAAAAAAGGAGCCCGGCGTTTCTTCCGCCGGACCCCTTCCCATTTTATTTTTTAGATCGGCAGTCGCGCAGATTATCTCTGCATGACTTTCTCGTAAAGCTCTTTGTACTCGCGCGCCGACTCCGTCCACGAATAATCGGAGTTCATCGCGTTCGACTCAATTTGCATCCAAGTCTCGAACGAGCCGTAGATGCTCAGCGCGCGCTTGAGCGCATACAACATCTCGTGCGCGTTGAAGTTCGAGAACACAAAGCCGTTGCCGGTCTTCGCATACTTGTCGTACTGCTGAACCGTATCTTTCAGCCCGCCCGTCTCGCGAACCAGAGGCACCGCGCCGTAGCGCATCGCGATCAGCTGACCGATTCCGCACGGCTCGTAATTCGACGGCATCAGGAAGATATCCGACGATGCGTAAATCCGCTGCGCCAACTCATTCGAGAAGGTGATGTTCGCCGACACTTTGTTGGGGAAGCGCCACGCCAAGCCCTTGAACCAATCTTCATAAACTTTGTCGCCGGTGCCGAGCAGGACGAACTGCAGATTCTCATGCTGCAGGAGCTCATCCATAATCCGCACAACCAGGTCGAGACCCTTCGCCGCAACCAGACGAGTGACCATCGACACCATCGGGATTTTGCGTCCGCGCGGAAGCCCGAGCAGCTCTTGCAGTTTTTCCTTGTTATCGCACTTGCGCTCGTAGCTGTTGAATTTGTCGGAGCCGTCATATTGCACGAAGCCGCCGTAGCTGAGATACTTATCGGTCGCCGGATTGACTTTGTCATAGTCGATGCCGTTGACGATGCCGTAGAGATCGTCGCGGCGCTTGCGAAGCAGCCCGTCAAGGTGCTCGCCGAAGTACTCGTACTGAATCTCTTGCGCGTAGGTCTTGCTGACGGTCGAGACGAAATCGCAGTAGATGATGCCGCCCTTCATGAAGTTGACCGCATCGTAGAACTCGAGGTCGCCGTTGTTGAAGTACTGCCAATCGAGACCGAGCACGTCGCCCATGACGGTCTTCGGGAACACGCCCTGGTACTTGAGGTTATGGATCGTGAAGATGGTTTTGATTTTTTCATAGCGCGCATCGCCTTGATGCTCGAGCTTGAGCAGGACGGGGATCAGCGCCGCATGCCAATCGTTGGCGTTGATGACATCGGGCCAGAAATCGATCGCCTCAAGGCAGTTGAGGATCGCGCGGCAGAAGAACGAGAAGCGCTCCGCGTCGTCATCGTAGCCGTAGAAACCATCGCGGTAGAAATATTCCTCGTTGTCGACGAAGTAGTAGGTCACGCCGTCGAGCTCGTATTTGTCGATGCCGACGAATTTCGTCCGCCACGACACCGGCACCGAGCCGCTGTAGACGTGCTCCATGTTATTGCGGAACTCCTCTTTGATGGCGCTGAACTTCGGGATGACGACGCGCACGTCAATGCCTTGCGCTTTCAATGCCTTCGGCAGGGAACCGGCAACATCAGCCAATCCGCCTGTTTTGCAGAACGGCACAGCCTCGGACGCTACATAGAGAACTTTCATAAGAAATGATCCTCCTTATGGGATTTTATGGTAACAATTTGATCTCCAAGAATTTCCTTCCGTCGCCGATTTGGTTCTTTGCCGACGGCGATTTTTTTTGTCTTGACCGATTCGCGGCGGGCGCGAGCCTCCGCCTTCTGAATTTCAGTCAGCGGAGGTCGCCCGCGTTTTTTCTTGGGAATGATCAGCTCATTCTTTTTTTTTCGCGTCTTCGTCGACGTCTTCGGGGACATAACGGAGGTAAATTGTCCCGAGCGGCGGCAGTCTCAACAGCAGCGATTGCTCTTGACCATGCCAACCGTACTCTTGCGTTAACAGTTCGCCCTCGTTGCGGACGTTGCTCCCGCCGAACTCCTCGAGATCGGAGTTAAACACCTCGACGTATTTGCCCTTTTGCGGCACGCCGATCCGATAATCGATGCGAACCTCCGGCGTGAAGTTGCACACCGCAATCAGATAATCGCTCGCGTCCTTCGCCTTGCGCATGAACGAGACCACGCTGTTCTGATTGTCATTGGGATCGATCCACTGGAAGCCGTTCCAATCGAAGTCGACCTCCCAGAGCGCTTTGTTATCGCAGTAGAATTTGTTGAGCGCCGCCGAGTAGTGCGACATCTTTGTATGCATGTCGTACTGCTCGACCAAATGCCAATCGAGACTGTCATTCTCGTTCCATTCGATGAACTGACCGTATTCGCCGCCCATAAACAGCAATTTCTTGCCGGGGTGCGCGATCCAGTAGCCGAAGAAATTCCTCAGCCCCGCAAACTTTTGCCAGTAATCGCCCGGCTGCTTCTCGATCAACGAGCACTTGCCGTGGACAACCTCGTCGTGCGACAGCGGCAGAATGAAGTTCTCGCTGAACGCGTACATGAACGAGAACGTCACCTTGTCGTGATTCCACTTGCGATAGATCGGGTCGAGGCTCGTGTACTTGAGCATGTCATTCATCCAGCCCATGTTCCACTTGTAGTTGAACCCGAGCCCGCCCATATAAACCGGCTTGGAGATCATCGGCCACGCCGAGGATTCCTCCGCCATCATCAGCGCCTGCGGGCAATTCTCGAACACCGTCATGTTGAGCCGTTTGATGAACTCGATCGCCTCGAGATTGCCGTCGCCGCCGTATTTATTCGGTGTCCACTCGCCTTCCTCGCGACCGAAGCTCAAGTACAGCATATTCGCCACGCCGTCGATGCGGAGCCCGTCGATGTGATACTCCTCAAACCAGAACAGCGCGTTCGAGATCAGGAAGCTCAGCACCTCCGTCCGACCGTAATCGAAATTGATCGTGCCCCAGCCCTTGTTATCGTAGAGCTGCGGATTGTCGGACTCGTAGAGATTCGTGCCGTCGAACATGCGGAGCCCTTCGTCATTCTTGCAGAAATGCCCGGGCACCCAATCCATGATGACGCCGATGCCGTTCTCATGCGCCTTCTCGACGAAGTAACGGAAATCATTCGGCTCGCCGTAGCGACTCGTCACCGCGTAATAGCCCGTCGTCTGATAGCCCCACGAACCGTCAAAGGGATGCTCCGTCAACGGCATGAACTCGATGTGCGTGTAGTTCATCTTCTTGACGTATTCGATGAGCTGATCGGCCAAGTCGCGATACGACAGATAATCCTTCGTCTCGGGATTGCGGCGCCAGGAGCCGGCGTGCACTTCGTAGATGAGCATCGGGCGCTCGTAGGACGACTCCTTTTTCTTTTGCTCCATGTAGGCGCCGTCTTTCCACTCGTAATCCTCGAGCTTGTAGAGGCGCGACGCGGTGAGCGGTTTTTTCTCCGCGTAGAAACCGTACGGATCGGCTTTGAGGATATGCGGTCCGCCCCATTGCGGCTCGATCGCATACTTATAGATGTCGCCGACCTTGAGCCCTTCGATGAAAATCTCCCAGGTCTCGCCGTCCTGACAGCGCATCATCTTATGCCGACGGGTGTCCCACTGATTGAAATCGCCGACGACGCTGACGGATTTTGCATTCTTCGCCCAGACCGCGAAGCGAACGCCCTGTTTACCGTCCTGCTCGACGAAGTGAGCGCCCATCATTTCATACGTGCGGTAGTAAGTGCCCTGATGAAACAGATAGAAATTATTTTCGTTGAGATCCGTTGTCTTCATAGATTCATCCCCTTTCGTGCGGAAAAAACTTTACGGGATCATGACCGGTTTGATCTGCCAAATCTCGTTGGCGTACTCGTCGATCGTGCGGTCGGACGAGAACCGCCCCGAGTTGGCTATATTCATCGCCGCCATCCGAAGCCACGCCATCTTATCCTGATAGCGCGTGTTGATCTCCTCATGCGCCTCGAGATACGCGTTGAAATCCTTCAGAATGAAGAACTCGTCATTGCCCTGCAGGAAGTAATCGAACAGCGATTGGAAATTGCCGTAGGTGTTGTCCGTAAAGCGATTCATCACCGTCTTGACATTCCAATTCGTGTTATACTCCTGCCACGCCGAGTAGGTGCCGGTCGCGTAGTAACGAAGAACTTCGCCCGCCTTCAAACCGAAGATGATGATGTTCTCGTCGCCGACCGCGTCTCTGATCTCAACGTTCGCGCCGTCGAGCGTGCCGAGCGTGACCGCGCCGTTCATCATAAATTTCATATTGCCCGTGCCGGACGCTTCCTTCGATGCCGTCGAGATCTGCTCACTGACATCCGCCGCCGGATAGACGATCTCACCGATCGACACGCCGAAGTTCTCAATAAAGACGACCTTCAGCCGCCCGTCGATCGACGGATCGTTGTTGATCTTATTGGCGACCGCGAGGATCAAGCGGATCGTTTCCTTCGCAATGAAATAGCCCGGCGCCGCCTTGCCGCCGAAAATGTACGTCGTCGGCAGCGGCTTGTAGCTCGGATCGGTCTTGAGCTTGTTATACTGATACATCACGTGCATGATGTTCATCAGCTGGCGCTTGTAAGAGTGAATGCGCTTGACCTGGATATCGAAAACCGTGTTGGGATCGACGTCGACCTTGGTGTGCTTTTTGATGTAATCGGCGAGCGCCTGCTTGCGCAGATGCTTGATCTTGCCGAGCTCCGTGAGGAAGGCTTTATCATCGACGGAGTCATTCAACAGATCGAGCTGCTCGGGATGACGGTGCCAACGACGGCTCCCGATCGCCGCATCAATCAGATCGGCCAGCTCGGGATTCGCGCCCATCAACCAGCGACGATGCGTGATGCCGTTGGTTTTGTTATTGAACATGCGCGGCGCATACTCGTAGAACGGGCGGAGCGTCGTCGACTTGAGAATGTCGGTGTGAATTTTGGCGACGCCGTTGACGGAGTGCGATCCGACGATCGCCAACCGCGCCATATGAACTTCGCCATGCTCAATGATCGACAGCTCGCGGAGCTTCTCATCGTTGTGCGGATATCTCGCGCGAACGTCCTCGAGATGCCGACGGTTGATCTCGTCGATGATCATGTAAATGCGCGGCAACAGCGTCTTAAACATATCGACCGGCCAGCGCTCGAGCGCCTCCGGCAGGATCGTGTGATTGGTGTACGCGATCGTGTTCTTCGTGATTGCCCACGCCTCGTTCCACTCGAATCCTTCTTCGTCGACCAGAATGCGCATCAGCTCCGCAACGCACAGCGCCGGATGAGTGTCGTTGACGTGAATCGCAACTTTCTTGTCGAAGTCGTGAAGGTTCATCTTGGCGGTGAGCTTGTAATGGCGAACGATGCTCTGAGTGCCGGCGCTGACGAGGAAGTACTCTTGGATCAAGCGCATGCGGCGCCCGTCGAAACTGCTGTCGTCGGGATAAAGGTAATTGGTGATGCTCTCGACGAAATCACGATAATCCCGCTTTGCGCGCATCTGCTCGTGCGTCAACATACCGTAATCGGAGAAGTCGCGATTGACCTCCGCGTTCCAAAGACGGAGATTGTTGACGGTCTTGTTGTGATAGCCCACAATCGGCACGTCGTAGGGAACCGCCATAACGACCATCGCATTCTCGTGCACGAGCTTGAGACTGCCGTCGGGCTGCTCCTTCATATAAGCGTTGCCGTTGAATTTGACGTTGATCGACTTGTCGGGCTTGCGATACTCCCAAGCGAAGCCGTCTTTGAGCCAGTTATCGGGAATTTCGACCTGCTGCCCTTGGATCAATTTCTGCTCGAACAGTCCGTACTGATATCGGATGCTGCAACCATGCCCCGGCAGTCGATGCGCGGCAAGCGAGTCGATAAAGCACGCGGCGAGCCGTCCGAGACCGCCGTTGCCGAGCCCCGCATCGGGCTCCTCCTCGATCGCGTCCGCGAGATGCAAATCGAGATCCTCGAGAACTTCAGAGACCGCCGTCTCGATGCCGAGATTGATCAAATTCGATTTGAGAAGTCGACCCATCAAAAATTCAATCGAAAAGTAGTAGACCTGCTTCTCTTGGCGCTCCATGTACGTGCGATTGGTTTTGATCCAGTTCTCGGAGATAATCTGCTTGGCGACTGCTGCGACTGTTTTATAGATTTCATTCATGGGAAGCTCGTGGATGTCACGCCCGAACATGATGTGTGCAGAATTGATAAAGCGAACCTTGAGATTTTCCTTGAGTTTCTCGTACTCCTTGCTGCGAATTGCTTTGTTATCCTTCGATGGTACCGGCAAGCAAATCACTCCTTTATATTTATAGTGTCGCGCTCAATCGATGGGAGTTTTTGTCGACGTCCGCCCGCTGAAAGAGGCGCCGCCCGCTCGACAAGCGGCACCCCCTCCTTCGGTTCGAATGCAACGAAGTTTCGCGAGCGTCGATCAGATGCGGACGTTCTTGCCGACGATGTACGGATAGGACTCTGCGCCCTTGAGCCAACGATTCTTGGAGATGATCACGTTCTTATCGGCGATCACGTTCTCGACGCGGGCTCCGTCGCCGACATCGCAACGCTGCATAAGGATGCAATCTTTGACGACGGCATCTTTGCCGACTTTCACGCCGCGGAAGATGATCGAGTTCTCGACCGTGCCGCGGATGATGCAGCCGTTTGCAATAAGAGAGTTTTTGACGTTGGCGGTCGCTTTGTACTGAACCGGCACTTCGTCTTTGACTTTCGTGAAGACGGGATGCTCTTTGCCCATGAAAATCTCTTCCCAGACCTCGGGCTTGAGCATATCGAGGCTTGCCTTGTAGTATTCGGCGGTGGAGTTGATGTGGGCGACGTAGCCCTTGTGCTCGTAAGCGCTGATCTTGTGCTCGTTCTGATGGCGGAGAATGCCGTCGACGGTAAAGTCCTGACCGCCGTGCTCGTAGCTGGAGCGGACGATGTAGACGAAGACCGGCACGGGCATGAGATATGCGCTGATGCCGACTTTTTGTCCCTTTTTGACTTCGGGCACCTGCGACAAGCCGGTGACGATGCCGTTGGTGCTGGTTTCGACGATGACGTTTTTGCCGACGCGATCCTCTTCGACCACGTGATAAACCATGGTGATGTCGGCGCCGGTTTTCTCCATGAACGCGAACACATCATTG
>CAMKFB010000021.1 GCA_946411735.1 uncultured Selenomonadales bacterium | reverse complement strand
GCCAACAACACCAAGGCGGATGTCGAGGATTATTCGTGGCAGGCCCAGGCGCGCTACGGCAATTACGCCGATCGGTCGAAGAAGGGCGATTGGGCGATCTTCGCCGGCTATAAGCGGCAGGGCACGAACACGTCATTCAGCGCGATAAATTGGGATGACGTTATCCTCGGCACCAAAGGTTGGAATGTCGGTGCGGCGTGGGCTCCGATGGACAACGTCGGCGTGATCGTGAAGTACTTCAACGGCGATTACATCACCGGCAAGGGCGACGCCGAAAAACTTTTCGCCCGCGTCGAGCTGTTCTACTAAGAAATTGCGGGAGGTCAATCGATGAATTTCAGTGACAAGGTCGTTTATCAGATTTACCCCAAGTCGTTTCGTGACTCCAACGGCGACGGCGTCGGCGACATTCGCGGCATCATCGACAAGCTCGATTATCTTGAAAAGCTCGGCGTCGATTACATCTGGTCGACTCCGTTCTTCGTCTCGCCGATGAATGATAACGGCTACGACGTTGCCGATTATCGAGCGATCGATCCGGGCTTCGGCACTATGGCGGATGTCGAGGAGCTGATCGCGAAGGCAGACGCCAAGGGCATCGGTCTGATGTTCGATATGGTGTTCAATCACACCTCGACGCAGCACGAGTGGTTTCAGCGCGCGCTCAAGGGCGAGCAGAAATATCTCGACTACTACATTTTCAAGGACGGCACGCCCGATAAGATTCCGACCAATTGGGAGTCGAAGTTCGGCGGTCCGGCGTGGGAGTATGTGCCGCATCTCAAGAAATGGTACCTTCACCTGTTCGATGTGACGCAGGCCGATCTCAATTGGGAGAATCCCGCCGTCCGCGCGGAGCTCAAAGAAATTCTCAAGTTTTGGCGGTCGAAGGGCGTCAAGGGCTTCCGCTTCGATGTGGTCAATCTCATCAGCAAGCCGGAACAATTTATCGACGACGATCGCGGCGACGGTCGGAGGTTTTACACCGACGGGCGTCACGTGCATGAGTTTTTGAAGGAGCTGGTCGCCGAGGGCGGCATCGACGGCATGATCACTGTCGGCGAGATGTCCTCGACTTCGCTCGACAATTGCATTCGATATTCCAATCCGAATGAGCACGAGCTGTCGATGGTGTTCAGCTTCCATCATCTCAAGGTCGATTACAAGGGCGGGCAAAAGTGGGAGCTGATGCCGCCTGATATCGGCGCGCTGAAAAAATTGTTTGCGACGTGGCAGGAGGGCATGTCTGACGCCGGAGGTTGGAACGCCGTCTTCTGGTGCAATCACGATCAGCCCCGCGCGGTTTCGCGCTTCGGCGACGGTTCGCCTTGCGCCGCAAAGATGCTCGGCACCGCGATCCATTTCATGCGCGGCACGCCGTACATCTATCAGGGTGAGGAGCTGGGCATGACCAACGCCGGCTACACTTCGATCGAGCAATACCGTGACGTTGAGTCGCTCAATTACTATGATATCATGCTCAAGAACGGCAAGACCGTCGAGCAGGCGATTGAAATTCTCGCCGCGCGCTCCCGCGACAACGGGCGCACGCCCATGCAGTGGTCGGCGGAGAAATACGCGGGCTTCTCGAGTGTTGAGCCGTGGATTATCCCTCCCAATAATTTCACGGCTATCAACGCTCAAGCCGAGGTCGACGAGCCCGATTCGGTTTTCAATTACTATCGTCAGCTGATCGAGCTCCGTAAGAAATACAAGATTGTTGCCGACGGCGATATCAAGTTCGTCGAGCCCGATAACGCGGACGTGATCGCTTACGAGCGTTCGCTCGACGGTCAGAAACTGATCGTGCTGTGCAACTTCCGTCCGCACGATGTTCGGCTCGAGCGGTCGATCAAAGAACTCGGCGGGCAAAAATTGATCGGCAACTACGACGGGTTGGAGGAGTATCTCCGTCCTTATGAGGCGGTCGCGCTTTTGCTTTGACAAAAATTTTTTCATCGGATATCATGTCGAAAACATTTTTTCCATCGAAAGGAAGTAATTCGACGTGTTCTTCAGCAAGAAAAAATTCCTCATCGGCGCGCTCGCCATCGGCAGTATGATGATCTTCGGCGGTTGCGGCGGCGGAGGCGATCAGCCCGCTTCGTCCGGCGGCGGCAGCGAGATTGTTGTCGGCTCCAATTTCGAGCTCACCGGCAATCACGCGCAGTACGGCTCCAACTCCAACAACGGGCTCAAGCTCGCGCTCAAGGAAGCCAACGATGCCGGCGGCGTCAACGGCAAGACCTTCAAAGTCATCGAGGCGGACGCCAAATCGGAGACCGCCGAATCCGTCAACGCGGCGACGAAACTCATTTCCGATGACGCCGCTCAAGTGCTCGTCGGTCCCGCCGTCACCGCCAACGTCATTGCCGAGTCGCAAGTCGCCACAGAGAATAAGGTGCCGGTCATTGCGCCCGCCGCCACCAACCCCGATGTCACCGTCGAGAACGGCGCGGTCAAGCCTTATATCTTCCGCAGTTGCTTCATCGATCCTCAACAGGGCTCGGTGATGGCGCAATTCGCGCTCAAAGACCTCAACGCCAAGACCGCTGTGCTTTATCTCGACTCGAGCTCCGATTACTCCAAGAGCCTCGGCAAGGTTTTCAAAGAGAAATTCGAGGCTGAGGGCGGGCAGGTCGTGATGGAGCAGGCGTTCGTTGCGAAGGATCAAGATTTCAAGGCGACTTTGACGCGCATTCAGACTGCCAACGCCGATGTAATCTTCGTGCCGGCGTATTATGAGGAGGTCGGCAAGATCGTCAAGCAGGCGCGCGAGCTCGGCATTACCGCGGCGATGCTCGGCACCGACGGTTGGGATGATCCGAAAGTCATTGACATTGCGGGCGCGGATGCGTTGAATAACACCTTCTTCTGCACTCACTACTTTGACAAGGACGAGGAAGTTCAGCCCTTTATCGAGGCATATCGCAAAGAGTACGGCAGTGATCCCAACGTGTTTGCGGCGCTGGGCTATGACGCCGGTAAGATGCTGATCGATGCGGTGCAGCGCGGCGGCGACGACTCCGAGAAGATCAGAGAGAATCTCGAGAACATCAAAGATCTCAAGGTTGGCACCGGCGTGATCACGATGGATCCTAAGACGCACAATCCGATTAAGGGCGTGGTCGTTATCGAGACCAAGGGCGGCGAAAGATCGCTCCGCGCCAAGATCGCTCCCGAGGGATAATTTCTCCGCTCAACCGCTCCGCGCGGAACGGATAAAAAAAATCGGCTCCGATACACTTCGGAGCCTTTTTCATTGGTTGCTTTTTATATCATCGATCAGACGAGACAACGGACGAACATATGCTTGCATACCGGCATGCGAGGCACATCGAATGTACGTCGGACTGTCATCGAGCAAGTAAAATATTTGTCGCTGCTCCCCCAATCGGACAATCTTATCGTCAGAAAGATCGCTGTCAAATGTGATCAGATGCCAAATTTCTTTGATTTTGAAATGTGATAGCGTGCCGCGATCAGCCTGCGACAGCTGCTTCCAACGCTCGCGAAGAGTCCGCTTGCAACTTATTCCGATACTCCAACCGTCTTTGCATCTGAACCATTTATCGACTTCAATGTCTTGATCGAAATGCGCCGGACGCGTCGACGATTTTATATTGAAGTACTCGAACAAAAAACTTGTCACGGATTCGAGCGATTGTCCGCCGCGCGATTTGCGTTTTTGCCCCGCACGACGTTCAAACTCCTGCACGAATGCCGTCAACATAATACTGTCGTCGACGGTATCATGAGCGATGCGCAGACCGGCAATGCTGTCGAGCAATTGATTGAACGCCTCAACAATCGCTACGCGCTCGACATTGATACAGCCGTGCACTCCCAACCGATCCCATACGCTGATGACTAATCCTGCTTTCTCGCGACCATAAAAATCCAAAATGGATTTCGCTGCCTTAGCCGAGAATTCATAGTCCGAAGACGGAATCATTGCCAAGGCTCGATTGATCGGAGCCACGATGTATTTCATCGTAATCTCAAAGGCAATCACGTCATTTAAATTTTTGATCTCCGCCTCGAGACAACGACAAAAGTTTTTATACTTCGCATATACCTTAGTGTTCGGGGTTGTCAAGTGCATTATTTCATCGAGGATCGTTGACTTAGCTATGCGGAACTTTTCATTGTCGTCGATTCCGAGATTGGCGAGGATTGTCTCAACCAACGAAACTGTTTTCAACATAGCCATCTCTTTGGAGCGACCGAGCCCACCATATTGATCGGTATCGAGCAGGTAGCGCGCAAACCAATAAACGTTTTTAAACGGCGACCGTTCGATTTTCATTGCTACATTTTGAAACTCAGCTGCTGACATTCACCTTGCCGCCTCCAATCGCCGCCGTCAATTCGTGCTTGCGCCATTCGACAATATTCATCGGACTGCTCGATTAAAATGAAATGCCGCCCATATTTTTTCGCCGACACTCCTGTCGTGCCCGAGCCTGCAAACGGATCAAGAATGAGCTGCCCCTCGACGCTCGAAATGATTCGATCGGTCAATGCTTCAGGGAATGGGGCAGGATGCGGATTTTTCATCTCCTGTTTGATCTCCCAAACGTCGGTGAATTTGTTTGCGCCCTTTCTCAATCGAAATTCTCGACCGCACAACAGATAAATCTGCTCAGTCGTTGGTAGAAAATAGCCGGGGTTAAAGTTGATTGCCCCGGCTCGTTTCCAAATTATGATCTGTCGAAGCGGAAAGCCATCGACAATTACGCCGCGATTTTCCAACAGACCGCCTTGTACCCGATTTTTGTTATTGTAAAAAACCGCGCCGTCATTTTTGATCAATCGACACATCTCGCCGACGCATTGTCTCTGCCACGCAATGTAATCATCATACGGCATGTTGTCGTTGTACGTCGCATAGCCGTTCTTAATCGCCGCGTTCTTCCACTTGCCCGTCCGAGTATTTTGTTTGAGCCCGTTGCCGGTACTGTTGAGAAGATTATACGGCGGCGAAGTAATAATCACGTCAATCGATTTCGACGGCAACCGTCGCATCACGTCAAGCGCATCACCTTTGACAATTGTATCGCTCAGCCCGTCGACAGCAACGTGATCGTCAAGAGACTCCGCGCGGAAAATTTTTGTCGTCACTTCATCAGCGGCTCGATCTCCGCGCTCAATTCCTTCGCGCATTTCTTAAACGCTCCGCGCCGCGCTCTCAATTGACTTGCCTTGGAGTCCTCTTCGTTCGTCGAGCTCCCCGTCTTGAGCACTTTTCGACGGTCGACCAAAAACACGTTGACGTTCACCGACAGCCGAGAACGCTTCCGCTGCATCTCAGCCACCGAATCCTCCACCTTCAAAAAGATCACCTTGTCATACGCCCCGTACGACACGAACTCGATGAAATCTTTTTGCGTCGGCTTCTGCTCCTCCAGATAGCCCTTGTCCAGCCAGAAATTTTGATACTTGTTCTGCGCGTCCTTGCCGTACTGTATTTGCATCGTGTCACTCGCAAACGGCTTGTAGAAATATTTTTCGACGTACTCGTAGAAGTCCTTCGTCTTGTAATCCGCGCCGCCCACGATCACCACTCCGACCCGCTGCGTCAATGTCGGAGCCGCCAACGCCGTCGCCGCTAACGCCAACATCATCAACATCGTCAACGCTATGATTTTTTTCATGCTATCTGTCCTTCCGTTTTTGGCAATCATTTTACCTTGCCGACGTGATTTTTTCAATAAAAAACTTTATAAAGACATAAGCCTTGCGGCGGTGCGGGAGGAGGCGCCGCATTTCGATCACGCGCCTCGAAAATTTCTTTGAATCCGTCGACCGTCAAGCGCCCGCGCCCGACTTTCACCAGCGCGCCGACGATGTTGCGCGCCATCCGATATAAAAAGCCGTCTGCGTGCAATCGGATCGTCAAAACTCGATCGCCATCGACCACATCATCATCGATCACGGCGTCGAGCATCGTTCGAACGGGATTGCGCTCGACCTCGCTCGACGATCGGAACGAACTGAAATCGTGTCGACCGATCAACATCGTCAGCGCCGCACTCATTTGATCGACATCAATCGGCGGTCGGACATGCCAAGCGTAGCGATCGAGCAACGGATTGGAAGTCTCGTCGATGTGCACTCGATAGATATAAATCTTGCTCACGACGGAGAATCGCGCCGAAAATTTCTCGTCGACCTCCCGCGCGGAGCAAACCACTATATCGGGCGGCAGGACAGAGGCGGCGGCGATCGGAATTTTCTCGACGGGGATCGAGCCCTCGGTGAAGAAGCTGACGACTTGTTCTCGAGCATGCACGCCCGCGTCCGTCCGTCCCGCCGCCGACAACTCGATCGCTCCGCCGAAGATTTTCGTCAGCCCACTCTCGAGCACGTTTTGAATCGCCGTCCAACGCGTTTGACGTTGAAAGCCGTGATAATTCGTGCCGTCGTAGGCAACCGTCAATGCGATATTCCTCATAATCATTTTTTACAGACGAAGCCCGCAAACGCCTCGACGTGCGTGATCTCGACGCTCGAGTACATGCCTTTGAGCCGCTCCGACAGCGTCGTCAAGGTTTCATACGGCGGCGTGAACAGCCCGTGTCGCTCGCAAAATTTCTCCACAAAGAAATCCGTTCGACTGTTAAGCCCCTTGACGTACATGCAGCCGCTCATCGTCCCGCCGACTTTAAGCACGCGCCGCGTCTCGTCATACGCCGCCTCCTTATCCTCGAACACATGAAAACCGTTGATCGACAGCACGTGATCAAAGCTCTCGTCCTTGAACGGCAGCCGCCCGACGTCGCATCGAACGAACTCAACGTTGCTCAAACCTTGCGCATTGCTCCGCGCGGAGTCGAGCATCGCTTCCGAAAAATCCGCGCATACTATCGATGCGCCGCTCAAATTTTTATAGCGCGGCATCGTCAGCACGCCTGTCCCGACCGGCACTTCCAACAACCGACCGTCAAAACCGTCCGGCACGCCCGTAAACGCCTGTCGAATAAATTCTTCGTATTTCTCATCCGACAGCCGCCAAAAATATTTCATCGCCAGCCGCCCGAGCAAACTGCTGTTGGAGATCATCCCGTCGTACAACTTCGACCAGCGCCCCACCCGTCGATACGCCTCACCGACCTTGTCCATGCGTCAATCAGCCTTTCATGTCGATTATTTTTTGAAACGATGCCGCGCGGATCGAGCGCAATCGATGTGATCGAACGTCGAGGGCAATCGACATCATAGCCGCCCGAGCCCGCCAATGACACCGTGCCCGAGTATTTAGCGCCCTTCAAACTCACAACGGCGTCGTCGTCACGTCGACAAAATTCCGTGTCTGAGGTTCCTTCGAGCACGGCATCCTCCGAGCACGCATAGCCTTTGAGACTGTCATACGAATCCGGGGCATGCTTCGCCAGATAGCGCCAAAACATATTTTCATGAAAACCGTAAGTCTCCTCGATTAGCGCGGTCGCCTCCTCGACCCACCAACGATAGGCGTTCTGCAAAACTTTCTTTTGATTAGAGTTGAGAGTAGTCTCGTCTTGAGGATAAACGACGTTTCAGTCCGTTGCGGGTGTAAGTGGCATTGGTCAAGCTGTCGAGCATGGCGGCGGCGGCAGTCTCGGGGATGACGTTGTCGTCGGTCTTTGCGGTCAGCCCGCCCGCATCCCAGCCGGTGTCATCGTTGTCGAGGATGATGCCGCAATAATTTTTGAGAAACGCCTCGGCGGAGCATGCCGCTCGACAATCGGCAACCATCTGATCGATCGCGTCCTGTATCGAATCGAAATCGGAGCAAATCTTGCTCGCCTCATTCATACGGGTGGTGCCGGAGTTGAAGATGCTGCGGTTGATCGATTGAACATGGTTTTGAATGACGGCGGGCGGCGAATAGCCGTTGGAGTAAATCTGCGTCGAGGTGCCGCGCGTGTCTTTGATGGTGTGGTTAGTCATATTCTTGAGAATCGAATCGGCGTCGGCGGTGCCGCTTAAGAGTGTATTGCTTCGATTGCTGTTTTTGGTCGCCATGATGTTGCGCCGACCTTTCATACATAATCTCCGTTAAGTCTAGCATTTCAAGGATTGGAGCGTCAACGTCGACGGGCGTTTTTGGTGATCACATCGTCGCCGCAGGCGCTGCTCCATTGGACCATCTCGCCGTATTTGTCGCCGCTCGAGCCGAAGATCGTAACTTTCGAACCGGTGTTGGTGACGTAATCCCGACCGCCCGGCGTCGTGACGAGCTTACTGTTTCCGGTGTTTTCAATTGTAGTAATGCCGTCGGCGAAAAAATTTTTTGACCTTGAGCGGGAGATTCGCTGTGCCGAGCAATGTCTCAACGACGTTGTAAGATGCGCCTTTGAGCGTGACGATCACGTCATTGCCGCTCACCTGCGTCGAAATCGTTCTGCCCGCCGTCATCTGCAGCGTGTCATTAATGCCGAAATTCGTGAATTCGCCGGCGCCCTCGAGCGTGATCTCGTTTGAAGCATCACCGACAAAAATATTCGACGCGGAAATAATCAAGGATCGCCGCGCGGTCGAGCAGACAATTTCGCATCTCGCAACTCGTCTCGGGCAAAAGCGCGCACGCGTGGCACGCCGCGTAGTTCAACGAGTTATATCCTTGCGCTTTCGATTGAATGCAAATCGGATCGGCTGAGCACCACGACGCCTCGCTCAACAGCCCGCGCACGAGCGTTCCTAACATCGCCGTCCGACCGTTCTGTACCAGCCCGCCCAAGCTTCCGTCCGAGTCCGAAGACGAAGTGTAAATCAACACGCCCGCCATCGGCTCCGATTGCGGATATGTGCTGTAAAGCCGTTCCTTGAGCGCCGCACTTGCATAGCCGCACGTCAACGAAATTTGTCGAATCAACAGATGCGCGAGCGTGTGCAGCAAGACATAGCGCGCCGAAAAATTGTCGCACTCGAGCGTACTATCCTCCAAGTGTCGCCGCATTTCCGAATAGCGCTCCCGATTTTTTTCCTCCCACTCGAGCACTCGAGCTTCGTTGAGCCGAATGAAAATGCCTTCGCCGAGCATTTCGATCGCCGGCAGCCAATCCAATTTTTCAGCGCTCAACGGAACGCAATCGCCGTCAATGTTATAGCCGCGGAATCTCGGATCGTCGGCATCGGGCGCATCGGGGATCAGCCGTCGGAAGCCGCGCAACGCCAGCACCTCACGCAATCGCTTGACGAGCACAACATCATCGATCAGCCCGCGAAGAAAATCCGGCACCGCCGCGCGCTCAAGTTTAAACTGCACATCATTTTTCTGATCGTAATCGCCCCAACAGAAAACTTTGTACTCGTCCTCCAACAAATCTTGCCTCGTGTATTTCGCGCCGCCCGCGTTGAAATTCTTCAGCTCCGACAGAATTTCGTCGACCGAATAAATCTCCAAGAGATCATCCAAAAATACATCGATCGCCTTCAAAACTTTTGGCGGTCGATCCAAAATCGGCTCGAAATGATCATAATTCGCGGCGATCGCCTGATGCAACTTGCTGCTCCACGGCGGGATCGTCAAGGCGCTCGCCGTCATCGGAAAATACACATTCGACGCCCCGCGCTGGATCGTCCGCATCGACGCCTCGCATCGTTTCTCGTCGGCTTTCTTCAAACCCAACCACGGACGCTTGCCTTTGCACCGATAATTTTTCATCGCATCGAAACTCATGCAGCCCGCCATCGATCGCGTCTTGCCGCACGACGCGCATTTGATGATGATGTGATCCAAGCCGCCGCTCTCGTCGTTGAACTCGACGCGGAGATTTTCGCGTCCGCCCGCGCATCGACCGCCGTAGTGCACCCACCAATCATACGGAAAATCTTCCAGATGCCCGTTGACGCACGCGACCATGAATCGCGAAGGCACGATGCCGCACCGCGCATGCCCCTCGTCGCAAAAATGATTGCGCTCTCTGCCGAATTGCCAAAACGGTTTGAGCCGCCCGCACTTGGGACAAAAATGATAGTACGGAAATCGAAACGCCGGCACATCATCGCCGATCACGTTCTCAAGCGACTCCGACACGTACGGTTCGCAAAAATATTTCACGCCGAGCAATCGTTGCAAGTTGCGCTCATGCAAGCGCGGACTTTTTGGGCTCCAATACTCGGCGCCGGCAAGGATTATCGAGCAATCGGGCATGTCATTGAGCGCGCCGGGACCGAACGTCGTCACCAACTGAGCGCGCCGCAATCGACCGACGCAAACTTTTTTTTCGCGCCCGCGCTCCTTGAAGTTAACCGCCACGGTTCAATCCCTCCCCAAAAGATAAATGCCCGCCTGCCCGTCGACGCTGCGCATGCTGTTCATCACGCTGAAGCGTTCGCCGTCGACATCGTTTTTGAGCAACGAGCGCTTGCCGGCGTAATTTTTGTAAACGAGATTGCCGTCGGTCTCATCGCTCCAAGCGCGCGCCAACTCGAGCAGCTCACGTTTGACGGCGTCGATCTCCGAGGGCGCGATCCTTTTGATCCAATCCAAAATCGTTTGCTCGACCGCCTTGACCTTAGGATCGTTGTGATCGAACTCGACCGCCCGCTCATTTTCGCGAAGCTCGTCGATCAAATATCGACAGAGCGAAACGTACAGCGCCTGCAATCCTCGATCGCGCGCCCTGTCCGCAAACGGCGTCAAACTCGTCGCCTCAACGTAGCGATACAGCGCCGAGTGATACTTCAAAAATTGCTCGTAATGCGATCGATCGCGCGAACGCGACGCGTTGTAAATCGTCACGACCAGCCCGGGATTGTCGCGTCCGACGCGGCTCGTCGATTGAATATACTCCGCGTTCACTTTCGGCTGACCGACCACCGCCATCAGCCCCAACCGCCCAACATCGACGCCGACGCTGATCATATTCGACGCAAGCACAAAATCGTAGACGTCGCGATGCTCGACGGCGGTGTATCGACGCTTGAGCCGATCCTGAATGACGCTCGTGATTTCGGAGTAATTCATGCGGCTTGTGAGCTCCTCAAAATAATCGTAAGTCTCGGCGGCGTTGACGGCGGGATATTTCATCGCAAACTTCGTCCGCGCAAGATAACTGAAGCGGCTTTGAACATCGTCGACAATTTGAGTGCAGGCGCCGCCCAATTCGCGCAGGCTGTTGAAGTAGCCGACAATCGTCCAAAAGTTGTCGACGACGGCGTCCGAAAAATTTGCCGCCGCCAAATACCTCGTCGCAAACAGCAGCGCCGCAAAAATTTTTATCATCATCGCCGTCGCGGTGATGCCGATCCCCATCACTCCGACGTACAATCGTGCGGGGCGCTCCTCGGGCGAAGCCTCGACCGCAAAAAAAGAGTCCCGCGCCGAAAATCCTTGCGGCGGAAATTGCGAATGTCGCTTGCCGTAGAGATTTAAAATCTGCTCGCGGGCATTGCGAATGGTCGCTGTCGAGGCAATGATCTTTGCTCCGATGCCGTCCCGCTCGCAAAACTTTGTAATCGCCGCCTCATAAATCCCCGCGATCGTCCCGAGCGGTCCGGAGATCAAATGCAGCTCGTCTTGAATGATGAGCTCGGGCGGCTTTTTGTCGGATGTGATGCCGAAGAGCGCGGCGGGCTTGTCGTTCAACGGGAGCTGAGCAAACTTGTCGACGGTCGCAACGATGAACGTCGGCAGATACTCGTAAATCGCCTCGTCGATGATGTGCAACGGCAGTCCCTCGGGCGCGTCGTGAAAAGCGCACTCGGGATTGCGACATCTGATCGTCATTC
Source organism: uncultured Selenomonadales bacterium (assembly GCA_946411735.1). GTDB lineage: Bacteria > Bacillota > Negativicutes > Selenomonadales > Selenomonadaceae > Quinella. Next base: position 19,132 of record CAMKFB010000021.1, on the reverse strand, counting down.
GAGCGCCGCGCACATCATAATCCTCGACGCGCAACTCCGCTCCGCACCACGGACAAATCTTTATCTGATAAGGCGTGGTATCGCCGTCGGCAACAGGCACGCCGGCTTTCAATTTGTTCAGAGCCCTGCGGGTCTCGTCCATTTTATTCGGCGTGAGCCCGCCGCCGACCCAGAGCCCGATCGAAATTTCGCTGCCGCCGAGATTATATTTTTGCCTCAACAGTTCGCAAGCGAAGATTAAAATGCTCGCGCGCTCGAATTGTTGAAGCGTCAACAGTCGAAGGGTATAGCGCATGATCACGGTCACGCCGTCGTCGCTCGGATCGCGCAGCCGTCGCAGGAAGATCACGAACGCCGATATCCCGAGATACGCCTCGGTTTTACCGCCGCCCGTCGGGAACCACAACAGATCGACCAACGCTCGATCGGGCGCGGCGGGCTCGACGAATGACGGCAACTCCTGCAGTACGAACGCCAATTGGAAAGGGTACCATCGAACGGCGCGCTCCTCGAATACGGCGCCGGACCTTCGGAGCGTTTGACATCGTTGCATCAACATTGCCTCGTTCGCAAGTTGGAACGCTCGAAACGCCGTCGGATTTTCTCTCAACAGTTCGATCGAGTGTGCGATCCGCTCATGCGCCGCTTGACAGTTTTCGATGTTGGTCTTTGCCGTGCCGCGCAAACTTTTTTCGACGATCGGAAGTTTTTCGCTCAAGCCGTCGATCCAAGTCCGGTATCGAGCCAAAAAATTTTTCAGTCCGTCAATGATCTCATCGGTTGAAGCCGTCGCAAGGAAATTCATCGAAAAAATTTCCCCGCAATCGATCTCCGCCGCGCGCATCTGTCGAAGGTTGAACGTCGGCATAAACGACGACGCCACCCAATGCGGCTCGGGAACTTCCACATCCCACGTTGCCGCGCAAACATGCCCTTGAGCGTAGCATTTTACGTCGCCGTAGAGCAGCTCCGTCTCGAGCAACTCGGCATCACTCGAAAATTTTTTTTGCGCGCCGATATCGACGAATCTGCCCCTGATTCGAATCGTCGACTGAAACGCGCACCGCTCGGAGATCGATTTTATATCGTTGCTGCTGTGATTGGCGTTTAGCAAAACGACCGTCATCAATCGACCGCCGGCTCCGCGCGGATGCACATACGAGTGAAGCTCCAACCCGCCGTCAAGCTCGACCACGTTATTCTTGTCGACCGAAAAATTGTGCTCGAATCGATGAGGCTCGCGCTGCCACGTCGTCTCGCCGTCGATCTCGCGCGGCTTATAAAAAGCGTAACCGCCTTTGACCGTGAACCTCTCGACCTCGGCGCGCAACATAAACGTGATCGCCATCGACGACGGATTGAATTGATTGCTCAACGAAACCGCTGCGTCATAAGCATCGGTGCCGGTCTCGAGGAGCGGATTTCGCGCGCCGTCGAGCGCCGCGTCAAAACTTCGGCGCGGATATAATTTCCCCATCGCGTAATACTGCGTCGGCATTTCCGTGAGCACTTCATTTTCTTCGACCGGTCCGATCAGATCGTCCGACAGAATTTGCCCGACAATCCGCCGCGCCGCATAAAACTCGTCATACTTCGACACAAGCCGCCCTCCCGTCAAAATTTGTCGACAAGCACGTTGGCGAAGCCGACAATCGACAGCCCGCTCCAGATTTTCAAATCGCCGAAGGTCGCCGCTGCCGGCACTTCGCCGCCACCGATGCACGTCGTAAGCGCCTCGACCCGAACGTTGTCAAACCCGCTCGGAAAAAATTTCGGATCGAATTGCGCGCCGTCCCACAGCTTGAAAATGCATCGAATTGCGCGCTCAAGCTCGACCGCAAAAATTTTATCGGTACTGCCCAGCTCGATCCACGTCGGCTCCTCGACGAGGATTTTATACGTGACGTAATCTCGAGCGCACACCTCGTCCTTCACCAGTTTGAGCGCCATGCCGACCTGCAACTCCCGTCGAATAAACTCCTGCACCTCCGCGCGGAGCCCGAACGATTTATCATCAACGTCGCCCTCAATGCCAACCTCGAAATTCGACAGATACATATTCCTGTAGCGCCGCACCTTATAGCACCGCCGATTTTCATTTGGAATGAAGTAAATATAGCGATTGTCGAGCCGCCCCGTTTCGAGCCGCGCCTTCGCCCGCGTCAAGCCGACGTAGCAAATCTTGTGCTCAAGCAAATTCTTATCGTCGCCGCCAAGCAAGTCGTCAAGCAAAATCACCGAGTCAAACTCCCGCCCTTTCGAGCGGTGAATGTTGCTGACCGTTATCGCCCGAGCGCGATCGCCGACAAATAATTCATCCGCCTTCGGATCTTTAATCAGCCCGCGCAAAATTTCTTCGACCTCATAACGATTGCGATCAGTTTTAAGCGTGTCGAGCAGCGCCGCCCAACGCTTGACGGCGATCGCCTCGTCGGCATCGGGATAAACTTCGCGGTGACGCTCGATAAAATTCTTTTCGCTGATCGTTTCGTGAGCGTAGCCGCAAAAAATTTTCGCGATCCAACCGTCGAGCACATTGTTTCGAGTGCGACGCCGAAGCGTGTGCTCAACGCCGTTCGTGCTCAACCAATCGGAAATCTTCAGCGCCTGAGCGTTGTTGCGCGTCAAAATCCCGAGCGTCCCGTCGTATTGCTCCGCATTATCTCGACAAAAATTTTTAAAATCCGCATCGGCATTGACGATCTCATTCTTGATCTCCTCGAGGCTTGACCGGCACTTTTCGATGTCGCCGTCGAGGATTTTCGAGCGATACTCATCCGTGAGTCGCGCGAGCCGATTGCTTTGACGGTGGTTCGTCGACAGCTCATAATGTTTCGCCGTCGGAAATTGTCTGTCGACCGCCGCATAAAACTGAGCCGACGACATCACGCCGTCGACCGCAAGATAATCGTACAGCGCTTGACACGAATCGCCGAGCAAAGTGAAGCCGCACGTCGCCGGCAGGATTTTTAAGATGTTTACGACCAGCTCCGCGCGGACGCCGACCAAATCCTGTACTTCGTCGACCAGAACATGACCGCCGGCGTAATATCCGAGCACATCGGGCTTGCGCTTGAGAGTGGCGATCGCCCGCCGAATACGCCCGTCGTAATTCAGATTTTCGAGCGGAATTTTTTCGACGGCGGCAAGCATGTACGTCGCGAACGAGTCAAACGTACGGATGTCGACGCCGGCGTAATCGACGCTCAGCCGCGCGCGGATCACATCGACCGCGGCGCGCGAAAAGCAAAACACCAAAATGCGATCGGGCGCCACGCCCTGCACGTCGATCATATGCATAATTTTTTCCTTGACGATGAAAGTTTTGCCCGTGCCGGGACCGCCGTTGACGATGCTCATCTCGTCCGACGCGGCTTTGATGATCGCCTCTTGCGTCGACTCGGACTGCTGCTCGACCGAAATAATTTTTGGCACCGCGATCTTTTTCATCGTCGGAGTTTTCTTCGGCGTCTCTTCAATCGCCGTCGGAATGATTTTTTCGGGCTCGACAACTTTTTCGGGCTCGACGGTCGGCGGTCGGTAGTCCGGTCGACACGTCTTAAACAGATGACAATTAAATTGCTCGCACTTGCAAACCACGCGCGCTTGACCGTCGCCGTCAACAATCGTCCCCCAAGGATATTCGTTCGCCAGCGCATGCTTACAATGCAACGCCGCCGCTCGATATTCCTCGTCCTGCAACGACGTTCTCCGATACAACGGCGCCTCGTAATTCAATCGCTCGAGCGCAAAAATATCATGAATCTGCCTCAAAAAATTTTTATCGTCGCGGCACCGCCCCGCCACCGGATATACATTGCTTTTGAACTCAACGTTGCTGACCATCATCTTACCTCGGCAGCCGATAATAACACTTCAAGCGGTCGTAATCCCACGTCCGCGCGTATTTCCTGCCGCGCATGTTGCTTGCCGCCGTCGCCTTGAATATCAAATCATCATCGATCGCCGCTCGCAACACGATCTGCTCCTGCAAAAATCGATAGTTCGGCACCGACAGCGTCATGTAATCCTCCGTCAAGAGTTTCGAGCCGTCGCGCCCCTCCCGACTCGCAAACACCAGGCGCGCCTGCTCGGTCGTGTCGACCACGCCGAAATTGCATTCGCTTGACCAGCCCTTGATCGCCGCCCCGCGCTTGAGCAATTCATAATAGCTCCCGTCGCTCAAAATGATCCCGAGCGATTGGTTTGAATAATAATCGCCCGCGTTGATCGACAGCCTTGCCGTCCCTTGACCGACGTTCCACATCGTCTCTTCAGGGAAAAATAATTTTTCGCCGTAGCGCCGTTCCATCTGCTCAATCAGCGGACGGAGATTGCTGCTGCCTCCGATCATCACGATCCGATCGATGTTGGCAAGCCCGACGCCCGATTGTTGAACCGTCCTTTCAAAGCAATCGAGCGCGCTCGAGACCTCCGGCTTGATGATCTCCTCAAACCAATCATAGCCGAGCATCTCTCGACACGCGCCCAGAGCGCCGTATCGATTGAACATAATCTGCGCGTCGTCGCTGAAGGTGAACTCCCTTTTCGCCTCCTCCGCCTTGACGAGCATCGTATCCTGATCGCCGGAAGGCATGTCGGCGAAGGCGATACTGATTTTTTTCTTGCGCGCCAGTTTGTCGTGAATCTTCTCGGCAAGTTTTCGGTCAATGTCGTCGCCGGCAAGGCTCATCCCTGCCGTCGCGATCTCGAAAAGATTGCCGCCGCTGTGACCGATGATCGACACGTCGAGCGTGCCGCCGCCCCAATCAAAAATCGCCACCGTCGATGCACTCTTGAGCTCATCGTAGTTCGCCGCAAACGCGGCGGTCGGCTCGCTCACAAAAGATTTTACATCGATGCCGGCTTTGGCGGCGGAGTGACGGAGCTTTATTCGTTTTTGAGCGCTGAACCCGATCGGAATCGACAGAAATGCTTCGGTCATTTCGACGCCGACGGTCTTGCGCGCGAGACGTCGCAGATGGTTGAACACTTCGCTTGCCAGATCGACAGGAGTCCACAATTTGCCGGCGACTTCAAATTCGTCGTCGCTGTCGAGGATCGTCTTGATCGAATGAAAATACCTGCAGGTGTCGCGGAGCCTCATTTTATTCTGCCACGCGGCGCGCCCGACGAAAATTTTGCCGTCGTGATCGATTGCGACCGCCGAAGGGATCGGGCGATCGGTGCCGTCGCCGCAACGAATTGCCTGCCTCCTTTTGCCCTCAAGCGCGTAGCAGACGAGCGCGCTGTTGGTCGTTCCGAAGTCTGCGCCGAAATAATATTCCAATCGAATCGCCTCAATCAAATTTAACGCCGTTGCGCTCGAGTATCGTAAATAATTTTTTCAACTGCAGGCGCATGTTTTCGCCCAAGTCGACATCCATCGGCAAGTCGAGCGCAGTCCGAAATTCTTGATACTCGCTCCGCAACTGATCCGCGATCACGTTGAGCGCGATCTCCGCCTTTCGAGATTGCTCCCGTTGAAGGAGATCGATCATCTGCTCTTTGCTGTCGAGCGTTTCATTCAGCCGGTCGAGCTGTTGAGTTTTCTGCTCGAGCTCATTATTTTTATCCTCGAGATTTTTCTCCAACGTACGCGACATTGCCGCCGCTTTTTTGAGCATCGTCGACAGCATGAGTTCTTCAGGCTTCGCCTTAACCGCTGAAAGCGTTTTGGTTCGTTTTGGTTTACTCTGCGGATTGGAAGATTTATTTTTCGTCTTTGGCACACAACTCACCGCCCGTTTTTATGTTGATTATAATCGATGATGCCGTCGACAGTCAAACCGATAACATTCTGATCATCACGAATGCGCCTGCGATTAATGCGATTGCAGCGATCGCGAGCCGATCGAGCCGCGTGATTTCGAGCGACTTCATGTGAGTGCGACCTTCGCCGCCCCGATAGCAGCGCGCCTCCATTGCCATCGCCAAATCGTCCGCGCGTCGGAACGCCGATAAGAACAGCGGCACGAGGATCGGCACCATCATCTTCAATCGCTTGACGAAGTTGCCGCGCTCAATGTCGAGCCCGCGAATTTTTTGCGCCTTGATGATTTTGTCCGCCTCCTCGAACAGAGTCGGAATGAATCGGAGCGCGATCGTCATCATCATCGCCAACTCATGCGCCGGCACCCCCACCGCCTTCAACGGCGTCAATAATTTTTCGGTGGCATCGGTGAGTTTCAAGGGAGCGGTCGTGAACGTCAGCAACGACGACGCCACGATCATCAGCATCAATCGGAGGCTGATCAACAGTCCCGCGCGGAGCCCGTCGACGGTCGCCGTCAAGACGCCCAATCGAAACAATTCCGCGCCCTCGTGGCTGAACAGGTGGATTACGAAGGTAAACGCGATGAGCCACTTCAACGGTCTGAGCGAGCGGACAACCGCCGACATTTGTATTTTCGACAGCAGGACGAAGAAAAAAATCAGCGCGGTCAGAAAAAAATACTCCGTCGACGTCGCGGCGGAGAAAATCATGATGAGCAGCGCGAAGACCGCAAAGATTTTCGTGCGCGGGTCGAGACGATGAATGATCGATTGCCCGGGGAAGTATTGCCCGAGCGTTATATCCTGAAACATTTTTTGATAATCGCCTCGCCCTCATCAATGGTCAGCGCGTCGGTCGAAACATCGACGCCGGCTTGCTTCAATCGAGCGAGGATCGTCATCGCCGTCGGTTGAGCAAGCCCCGCCTCCTTCAAAAGCTCCGTCCGTCGAAACACTCCGCGCGGAGCGTCGTCGATCAGCACTCGACCGTTGTGCATCACGATCAACCGTCGCGCCAAGCGAGCCGCGTCGTCCATGTCGTGAGTGACCATGATGATCGTCGTGCCGCCTTCATTCAATCGACGGATCGTCTCGAGAAGTTTTCGTTTCGATTGCGCGTCGAGCCCCGCCGTCGGCTCGTCAAGGATCAACACGTCCGGCGCCATCGACAGGATCGACGCGATCGCCACTCGACGACGCTCCCCGCCGCTCAACTTCAGCGGCGACATCGATTTATATTCCTCGGGCAATCCGACTTGGCGCATGGCATCGTCAATCCTTCGGTTGAGCTCGTCGCCGTCGACGCCGAAATTTTTGGGAGCGAAGGCAAGCTCCGCCTCAACGCTCTCTTCGAACAGTTGATCCTCGGGATGTTGAAACACCAGCCCGATCCGCCCGTCGCTCGTCACGCCCGTCGAAGGCAGCAGCCCCGCCATCACTTGGATCAGCGTCGATTTCCCCGAGCCCGTCGAGCCGACTATCGCAACGAACTCGCCGTCGCCGATCTCCATCGAAATATTAAACAACGCCGTCCTTTCAAACGGCGTCCCACTCGCGTACGTGTAACTCACATCGTTTAATCTGATCATCGCTTCAGCCTCGCAATGAGATCGTCGGCGCTCAAAATATTCTTCAGCCGCAGCCGCGCGCCCAGCTCCGCCGCCGCCGGCACCTCCAATCCGATTTTCTTCAGCCAACGCACGTCCGAAAAAATCTCCCGCGCGGAGCCCAGTTTGACGATCCGCCCGCCGTCCATCACGATCACCCTCGACGCCCGCGCCGCCTCGTCCATGTGATGCGTGATCATCACGATCGTCAGCCCCCGTCGATGTAAATCCTCGATTGTCGAGAGCACCTCCGACCGCCCGCGCGGATCGAGCATCGCCGTCGCCTCGTCGAACACGATGCATTTCGTCCGCATCGCCAACACGCCCGCGATCGCCACTCGCTGTTTTTGCCCGCCGCTCAACTTATGCGGCGCCGCCCCTCGATACTCGAGCATGCCCACGGTCGAGAGCGCTTCGTCGACGCGGCGTCTGATCTCGAGCGGCTCCACGCCCAAATTCTCCGGACCAAACGCCACATCATCCTCGACCACCGCGCCCACAATCTGATTATCGGGATTTTGAAACACCATGCCGACCCTCGCGCGCACCGACCAAACATCGTCGCGCGTGTCAATGCCGTCGACCAGCACTCGCCCCTCCGTCGGCAACAAAAGCCCGTTGAGATTTTTCGCCAAAGTCGATTTGCCCGAGCCGTTCGCGCCGATTATCGCAACGAACTCGCCGTCGTCAATCGTCAAATCAATCCCGTCGAGCGCCGCCCGATCGTCGTAGCGGTAGCTCACATTTTTTACCTCGATCATAGGATAAACTTCATGCGGTTGAGTCCGTCGACATATTCATATTCATGAGCTTGCGTCAGCCGCGTCAACATCAGCAGTCCGAGATCGTCAAGGTTGTCCTCGTCGATCTCCGCCGCCAACGGATTGAACTCCCGCCCCCGACTTTCAAACACAATCTCCGTCCGTCGCTCCGCCTCCGAATACGCAATGTCGATCGCAATTTCGATCGGTTCGCCCGCCGCGTACCCGCGCTCAAGCATCACCATCAAAAATTCCTCGCAACACACCTGGATCGGATTGATCTCCATCGTCGACAGCCCGTACTTTTCGCCGAACAGTTCAATCTCGTTCTGCATCGCGATCAAGTCGAACTCCCGCTCCGTAATCTCGTAATGGAAATACTTCAGTCGATTGATGAACGAGACCGTCAGCGGCTTCTGCGGCGCGTCAAAAATTTCCTCCGGCGTGCCTTGATCGTATATGCCGTGCTCGGCGAAGAACAGCACGCGGCTCGACACCTCACGTGCGAATTTCATTTCGTGCGTCACGATCAGCATCGTCAAGTTGCGCTTCGTCAACATTCGGATGACCGCCAACACTTCGCCCACCATCGTCGGGTCGAGCGCCGAGGTCGGCTCGTCGAACAGCATGATTTTCGGCTCCATCATCAACGAGCGGCAAATTGCTATGCGCTGCTGTTGACCGCCCGATAATACCGCCGGCATCGAAAATTTTTTCGACAGTAAGCCCACCGTCGACAATAATTCCTCCGCTTTCGTGATCGCTTCCGCGCGGGGCATCTTTAACAGCATCGTCGGCGCCAGGATCAAATTCTCCAGCACATTGAGATGCTGAAACAGATTGAACCGTTGATACACCATCCCCATGCTCCGTCGGATCAGATCGACGTCCGCGCCCGCCGCCGTGATCTCCCGCCCGTCGATCACGATCGAGCCCGCGTCCGGCTTCTCCAACAGCTCAAGGCAGCGAAGAAATACCGACTTGCCGCAGCCCGAGCCGCCGATTATCGCAATGCATTCGCCCTCTTCGACGTCGAGACCAACTCCGTCGAGAACCGTCAACGCGCCGAAGTTTTTTTTCAAGCCGCGCACCTTAATGATGCTCATCGACCGTCACCTCCCGCCGCTCCGTCAGCGCGAACAGCCCGTACACCATGTAAGATATCGACAGGTAAATCAGCATGCCGATTGTGATAGTCAGCATCGGCTCCATCGTGCGCGAGGCGGTGTTGTTGATCACGCGCGTCAGGTCGGTGATCGTCACGTAGCCGACCACGCTCGTCCATTGAATTAAATTGACCACCGTCGATTGATAAACCGGCTTGGCGATCCGAACGATTTGCGGCAGCGCGACCAATCGAAACGCTTGCAATTTTGAGAAGCCCAAGGTGCGCGCCGCCTCGACTTGCCCGGCGTCGAGCGCCAACACCGACGCGCGAATCAGCTCCGCCACATGCGCCGCCGTGTGCAGGCTGAACGTCACGACCGCCACCGTCAACGGTTTCAAGCCGCTGCCGGCGAATACTCCGTAGAACAGCAACATCAACAGCATCAGCACCGGCGAGCCGCGTACGATCGAGATGTAAATCCGCGCGACCGTCGAGGCGATCTTGTTGTCGCTCAATCGAAGAAAGCACACCGCCGCCCCGAGTATCGTCCCAAATAAAAGCGACAGTGCAGAAATTTGCACCGTCACCCCCAGCCCGCTCAGGATCGTCTGCCACGAGCCGCCCTTGATCAAAATGTTATACAGTGCGTCGCTCATTTTTTGATACCAACATGCACGGTCGAATCTCTGAAATACGGCTCGGAGATGTCAACGCCCTCGGGGCAATCGAAATTGAGCGGGAACAAGTCATCCGCACTCGGCACGCGCACCCAAAAAATCACATCAACATTGCCCGAAGTCAGCGCCGACGCCCGCGCCGCACTGTTGACGCTCACCAATTCGACGTTCCGATTGAGACGACGACCGATCTCCGACAACACCGCCGTGTTGAATCCCGCCGGAGTCCCATCCGCGCGGATCAGATCGAGCGGCGGCATGTCGCCCGTCACCGCCACTTTGATTGTCGGCGCGCCTTCGATCGACGGCATTGCCACCGCCTCCGGCTCATCTTTGAGCTCGGTGATGTATTGCTTCGTCAAGCGCTCGAGCGTGCCGTCATCCTTCATCGACTTGAGCGCGCGGTTGATCGACGCAAGCAATTCTTTATCCTCGAGCTTCACCGCGCAACAAAAATTGTCGCTCAGATTGAACGGAAAATTATGCGCCGTCGAAACTTCAAACGCGGGGCGCCGCGCGAGCATGTAATCGGCGACGCTCTTATACACGCTGATCTCGTCGATTTCGCCCGAAGTCAGACTCAGCAGCATCGTCTTCGCGTCGTCGAAGGGCACGAAGTAGTAATCCGTCAGCTTCTTATTATTTTTTCGCACCAACTTGTAGGCGTCCTGTTCGCCGACGTTGAGCCCGGCAAGGATGCCGATCTTGGCATCCTCGGGCGAGGGACGATCTTCGTTGCAACCGACCAGCAGCGCGCCGACCGTCAAACACATTGCGATGATACTCAAAAATCTTTTCATGTGATGAACCTCATCATCAAATTATTTCTTGCCGATGTGAACAGTCTCGTCCTCAAAATATTGTTCGGAGACCTCAAGCCCATCGGGGAGATCGAACTTCAAAGAGAAAAGCGAATCCTCCTTCGGCATGCGCACCCAGAAAATCATATCGACATTGCCCGACTCAAGCGCCGACGCCCGCGCCGCGCTCTCGACGCTCACCAACTCGACGTTGCGGTTGATCCGACGACCGATCTCCGACATCACCGCCGTGTTAAATCCCGCCGGCGTTCCATCCGCGCGGATCAGATCGAGCGGAGGCAGATCGCCCGTCACCGCCACCTTGATTGTCGGCGCGCCTTCGATCGACGGCATTGCCACCGCCTCGGGTTCGCCCTTGACATCGTTAATATATTTCTCCGTGAGCGCCTCGAGCGTGCCGTCCGCCTTCATCGATTTGAGCGCGCCGTTGATATCATCGAGCAGTTCTTTGTTGTCGGCTTTGACCGCGCAACAGAATTTGTCGATCAACGGCGGATTGAAATCGTGATCCTCAAGATGCGTCAGCTCCGCGCGGCGCTCGAGAAGATAATCGGCAACGCTCTCGTACGTGCTCAGCTCCGAGATGTCGCCGCCGCCAAGCCCCATCAGCATACCGTTGAGATTGTCGTACATCACATATTCGTGGTGCGCAAGCTTCGTCTTGGAGCGCTTGGCTTGAATCTCGAGACTGGCTTGGTATTTCTGTTCGCTGGCGTTGAGCCCGGCAAGCATCCCGATTTTCGTTTGAACGGTCGACGATTCCTCGGAGCCGCAACCGGTGAACATCACGCACGTCGTCATCAACGCCGCGATCACACTCACAAATTTTCTCATGCAACAGCCCTCACTGCAAAATTATTTTTTCTTTGCGATGTGCACGACCTCGTCAACAAAATAAGGCTCGGAGACCGCGACGCCCTCGGGACGATCGAAATCGGCAGGAAAAACGGATTCGTCATTGGGCACGCGCATCCAAAAAACAATGTCGGCTTTGCCCGACATCAGCGCCGTCGCGCGCGCCAAACTGCCGACGCTCACCAACTCGACATTCTTGTTGATGCGCCTGCCGAGTTCGGCGATCATCGCCGTGTTGAAGCCCGCAGGAGTCCCATCCGCGCGGATCAGATCGAGCGGCGGCAGATCGCCCGTCACCGCCACTTTCAATGTCGGCGCGCCTTCGATCGACGGCATTGCCACCGCCTCGGGTTCGCCCTTGACATCGTCAATGTATTTTTTGATCAGCCCGTCGAGCGTGCCGTCGTCCGCCATTGATTTTATCGCGCCGTCAATCGACGTGAGAAGCTCTTTGTCCTCGGCTTTGACCGCGCAACAAAACTTGTCGAGCATCGGAACCTTCGCTGTGTTATCGTCAGGAATCACGTAATCGGGATCGCGCTCGACCATGTATCGCGCGACGCTGCCGTACATGCTGAGCTCATCGACATTGCCCGAGTCAAGGCTCATCTGCATCGAGTTCAGGTCGTCGTGGTAGACGAAACGGCGCTTGTCGAACTTGATATCGGCTTTCTCCTCGAGTTTGCGCATCTTATCGTTGTAAGCCTGCTCGGTGACGTTAAGACCGGTGATCACGCCGATTTTCGTTTCATCCGACGGCGACTCGGAGCCGCAACCGACGAGCAACGCGCCCGCCGTCAAACAAGCCGCGATCACACTCAAGAGCTTTTTCATCTGACAATCCTCACTTCAGACTTATTTTTTGGCGACGTGGACGACATCATCCTCGAAATATTGATCGGAGATCGCAACGCCTTCGGGGCGATCGTAATCGAAGGGCACTCGATCGACCACCTTCGGCACGCGCACCCAAAAGATCACGTCGACCCTGCCGGAGCTGAGCGCCGAGGCGCGCGCCGCGCTGTCAATGGTCACGAGTTCGATGTTCCTATTGAGCCGCTTGCCGATCTCCGCCAGTATCGCCGTATTGAAGCCCGCCGGAGTCCCATCCGCGCGGATCAGATCGAGCGGCGGCATATCGCCGGTGACTGCGACTTTGATCGTGTCGGCGCCGTCGATCGCGGCAATCTCGACCGCCTCCGGCTCGTCTTTGACATCATCGATGTATTGTTTCGTCAAACGCTCAAGCGTGCCGTCGTCCTTCATTGACGCGATCGCACCGTTGATATCATCGAGCAACGCTTTGTCGTCGTCTTTGACCGCGCAACAGAAGTTGTCGATCAACTTGAGTTTCGGCTTATGAGCGTCGGTGAGCACCAACTCGGGCTTGCGCGCAATCAGATAATCGGCGACGCTTTCATACAAACTGATCTCGTCGACGTTGCCGGCCTCCAAGCCCATCTGCATGGCGTTGAGACTGTCGTAGTAAACGACGTACTGATTGGGCAGAAAGACGCCGATCGAGTGCAACGAATCATTGAAGCGCTGCTCGCCGGCGTTAAGCCCCGCGATCATTCCGATCGCAACCGATTGGGATTTTTGATCGGTCGATTGATCGGTTGGAGGCGAATCGCCGCAACCGACGAACAGTGCGCCCGCCGTCAAGCAAGCCGCGACGACACTCAAAAAATTTTTCATGCAACAAACCTCGCTGTCAAATTATTATTTGCCGACGTGGACGATTTCATCTTGGAAGTAATGCTCGGAGATATCAATGCCATCGGGGCGGTCGAAGTTGATCGGATATTTGTCATTGGATTGCGGCACGCGCACCCAGAAGACCACATCGACCGTGCCGGATTGGAGGGCGGAAGCGCGCGCGACGCTCTCGAGATTGACGAGCTCGAAATTCTTGTCGATGCGTTTGCTGATCTCGGCAAGGACGGCGGTGTTGAAGCCCGCGGGCTTGCCTTCGGCGTCGATCAGATCGAGCGGCGGCATGTCGCCGGTGACCGCAACCTTGATCGTGTCGGCGCCGGCAAGCATCGGCATCTCGACCGCATCGGGATCGCCCTTGAGCTCGGTGATGTACTGCTTCGTCAAATTCTCGAGCGTGCCGTCGTCCGTCATCGACTTGATCGCGCCGTTGATCGAAGTGAGCAGCTCATCGTTACCGCTCTTGACCGCACAACAGAATTTGTCGCTCAACGGCATCTTGAACGGATGCTCCTCGGCAATCTTTAGCTCGGGCTTGCGCTCGATCATATAATCGGCAACGCTCTTGTAAGTGCTGATTCTGTCGACGCTCTTCGAATCCAAGCCCATCTGCAGGGCGTTGAGATTGTCGTAGAATTTGTAGTGCAGATTGGTCAGCTGCAGATCCGATTCCTCGGCGATTTTCTTATAGATGGAGTCAAGCGTTTGTTCGCTGACGTTGAGCCCGGCGATCATTCCGACGTTGACTTCCTTCGGTTGGTCGTCGGACTTGGGCGCGGGCGTCTCCGACGAGCCGCAACCGACGAAAAGCGCACCCGCCAACAGGCACGAAGCAACAGCACTGAACAATTTCTTACCGAACATCAAAAACACCTCACTGAAAAAATTTTTTGCGCCGATATTTTAATCCTTGACAACGTTGACTGTCAATCGTTGCGAAACAGGTCGGCGATCGTAATGTTTTTTAGGAGCCCTGTCGATTTTTGCTCCGGCGGCGGCGGCGATGTTTTTTGATCCGCCACGTCCTCGAGCGTTTCGCCCTCCGCCGTCGTCAGGATGATGTCGAGCGTGTCGCCGTTGTTGATCGGTTGGACGAACTCCGCCGGCTTGCCGTTGACGGTGATCTCGAATTTCGTGCGGCTCCGCGCGGAAGGCGCCTTGAAATCGATCGCCAACAGGGCGTCACTGACCATCACTTGACGCTGCACGGCTTTGTAAGTAATGACGGCGTCGTCGTCGATGATTGCGTTCAAAGTGGCGTCGCGCCCGTTGAGCTTGATCTGCAAATCCGTGGCGGGGATCGAGTACTCTTCGCCCTTGTAATTGAAATTGACGGTGAGCTCCTTCGCGTTGACGATGTCGGCAATCTTGGGCGAATCCTGCGGGTCGTAATCGATCACGTCGCCGGCTTTGATCGGTAAAGCAATTTGAGCGGGCGATTCGTTCAATAAGATTTTGGGCGAGCAGGAGTAATGGGCGGCGCGCCCGTTGAGAGTGTAGTTGATGCGCCGCCCCGTCGGAGGATAACCGGCGTTGCGGAGCGCTTCGCCGACGGTATGCGGAGCGCGGGTGTCAATGATATCGCCGTCGTTGAGTCGGAGGTTGGCGATATCGATCGAGGAACCGTCGGGGTTGCGGTCGACGGGCGCGCCGTTGATCAAAATACGCGGCAGGATCATATGGTCGTTGCCGTTAATCGTGACGACCAGCCCGGGCATATCGGAGATCAAATCGGCGAGTTTGACGGCGGGCGGTTGACCGTCGAAGCCCGGGATAATTTTGATATGGCAGCCGGATGTGATCGGCGCGTCGAGCGGAGCATCTTCGCCGTCGAGCGTGAGACGCGCGAGCGAGCCCATGGTGCCGCGGAAAAATTTTTTGACGCCGTCGATGGTGATCATGGCGCCGAGCCCGGGCTTGCCGTTGAATTTTTTGAGACTGATGCCCGCGGTCAGGAGCGCGTCGCCGACGGTGAGACTGCGGAAGTGGAAGAGATTGTGCTCGACGTCGTTGACGAAGACGGGCATGAAGTGGAGCGAATCGAGCGAAGCGATTTTGAGAATGCCGAGCGGGGTGACGGCGTCGGGCATGCGCAATTCTTTCGGGATGGAGGTGATGCCCTCGACGACATCGGGATTGCGGACGGCGACGCGATTTTTGGGCATGTTGAGCGCCTCGGCGACGTACTGATGGAGATTGGGCGTGAGCGAGCCGCCGCCGACGAGCATCACCGCTTGAGGCGTCTCTTGACCGTTGAGCTCGAGGACGGTTTTTGCGATCGACTGCGCGAGATTTTTGATGGAATCGGCGATCGGCTCGAGAACTTCCTCGGGCGAAAGTTTCATGTGGTCGCCGAGAATCGTATCGAACTCCGAAGGCTGACCGACGGCGGCGTTGCGCTTGACGTTTTCGGCGATGTTGAAGTCGAGCAGGAAATGTTGACTGATGGCGTCAGTGACCTCGTCGCCGGCGACGGGAACCATGCCGTAAGCGACAATCGAGCCGTTCTTGGTGATGGCGACGTCGGAGGTGCCGGCGCCGATATCGACGAGCACGAGGTTGAGATGTCGCATCGACGGCAGGATGAGTACGTTGATGGCAGCGATCGGCTCGAGCGTCAAGGCGTGCATCTCGAGATTGACGGTCTCGAGCGCGGATTGGATCGAGTCGATGACTTGACGCGGGAGGAATGTGGCGATGACGGTGGCGGTGGCGGTTTTGCCGCGCTGACCGACGAGAGTCTTCAATCGGACGCCGTCAAGCTCGTATTTGATAGTCGAGAAGCCGACACAGTAGTATGATTGAGGATTGAGCGAGTGCAGCGAAGCAAGGTTTGCTTGAGCGTTTTGAACGGCGGCGAACTCGAGCGAGCGCTCCTCCTCGTCGGTGATGTTGCCTTCGGTCTCGAAAGATGCGTCGGCGGTGACGGTGAAAAGTTCGCGCCCGGCGGCGGCGACGGCGGCGCTTTTGATCGGACCGACTTCGCGCTCGAGGTCGTTGGTGACTTCGCGAATGATGGCGGCGACTTTGGGTACGTCGTGGATTTGCCCGTCGAGCATGGCGCGGGTCTTATGTTCGCGGCGCTTGGTGGCGACGATGGTCAAGGTGCCGTCGTCCTCTTTGACGGCGACGATGCCGATAACGGAGCGCGTACCGATATCGAGCGCAAAAATTTTTTCGCGATTGGAGATATCGATCGGTGGCGGCTCAATTTTTTTTGGAGATCGTTTCGGAGTTTTTTTTGGTGCGCCGTCGACGGAAGCTTTACGGCGGCGTGTTTTCTTTTCGGGCTCATCAACGGGGGAAATTTTTTTTGGCATGCAACTCGCCTCGCTCATAAAAAGGTTATCGAATTTATTTCGCGAATAACTACGTAAATCCCTTTCATGGTCGACAACAAAATTGCAAACGGGGGAGTGAAGAACGATGGAAGTGATTACGGGCGGCGATTTCAAGCGGATGGTGTCGGGAGCCTACAGCGAATTTTTATTGGAGTACGAAGAGATAAATGCGTTGAGCGCGGCGTCGGGGACGCACACGCTTCGGACGATGGGGGCGGCGATCATGCCGTTGAGGAAGGCGACGGACTCGGGGATCGGAGGACTGGCGCGGCGGATAGCGACGGCGGCGATCTTCGGAGCGCGCGGCAACTCGGGCGTAGTGCTGGCGCAAATGTTTCGAGGGATCGCGGCGGGGCTGGCGGGCAAATACGAGGCGACGAGTTCGGAGTTCGGCAAGGCGTTTCAATACGGAATCCTCTACGCGCAACGGGTATTGCCGAATGATTTTCGAGACGCATCGTTCGTGCAAACGGCGAAGGCGGTGGCGAAGGGGGCATATCATGCGGTGCGCGCGGCGAAACCGATCTCGGAGATATTGGAGACGGCGTTGCGCTCGGGGGAGCGTGCGGCGCTCGACAGCGGGGGCGACGCGGGCGCGTTTATAATGTGCTGTTTTTTGAGAGGATGCTTGCGAGGGCTGGACGGAAATTTTGTTTCGCCGGCGGTGACGTTATCGCTGACGCGGGTGCCGCGCCCGACGCTCGACGAAGTGAAGCCGTATTGCGTCCGATTGAAGATCAAGAATGCGAAGGCGGACGTGCCGGAGCTCAAGCGTCAGATGCATGATCTGAGCAGTTTTTCGATAGTGGAGCAGACGTCGGGCGTGATCGAGGTGCACCTTCACACGAATTGCGTGGGTCAAGTGATCGAGCAGGTCTTGGGCTGGGGATCGCTCAAGGATGTCAAGATCATAAATATGAGCGAGAGCCACGTGCTGGCGTCGGATTCGCTGATGAAGGTAGCGGCGTTGGCGATCGCGTCGGACAAAGCGGAGGCGCGTCGGTTGCAAGAGGCGGGGGCATCGGTGATCGTGATGGGCAGCGCGACGGAGTCGCCGTCGGTGGGGGAGATCGTTGGGGCGGCGCATTCGGATTTGGCGACGTCGTATGTGCTGTTCGCGTCGAGCGAGGAATATCATCTGGTGTTTCGACAGGCGAAGCGATTGTTGGGCAGCCGAGTCGAGTTGGTTTTGTGCTCGAGCGCGGCGGAAGTGATCGAGGAGCTTAAAAAATTTTCGGCGGCGAACGATTGACGGCGGCTCCGCGCGGAGCGGTGGTTTTGGGGCGCCACCGCCGCTCCCGCCCACGACGGTTGGCGCCCGACAGAGAACGAGGTCCCACCCTGCGTCGGCGGCGCCTTTCAATCCGAGCGGGGGCTTGGGGGCGGCAGCTCCCATATTAGCTCAGCAGGATACAGGGCGGGTGGTAATAAAAAAAGGAGCCTTTTCGGGCTCCAAAATTTTTTATTTACGTTCGTCTGATCGTTGCTGTCGACGAAGAAATTATTTTTTGAGATGACGGCGGAATGATTGAGCCGCAAACTGCTCGATCTTCGTGCCGCCGACGCTCGTCAACAATTCGTTCGGATCGCTGTCGAGATTGAGCTTGCCGATCGAGTTGTCGCTGTCGACTTCGCTCATCATCGCATCGACCTCGCCGAGGTCTCGGGCATCGTCTCGTCGTCGAGGAACCAATAGCCGTCCTCAGCCGCCGGCGCTTTCGTTGACAATGAACTGCCTGCGAGTGTAGCTGCCGTTGGAGTTTGACGGCGCCGTTAGTGATCTTGACGGAGTCGGCATCGTAATAATCGTAAACGACATGATCGTGTTATACATCAAGTTGAGTGAACATCAATACTTCAACGATTAAATTTCGATTAGAAACGCGTTATATTTTCGTGAGACTGTTTCCGTGCAGAGCGGCGAGCGTCGGCGGTTATCGACTGCCATGGGACGGGCGGGCGGGAGAAACAGTCTGTTGGAAGATCGAGCGTGGCTTCCGTCGGAACGATCTCATCCAACGGCGACTGATCGATCGGATTGCTGTCGAACCAATAATCCGCCGTCGAAAATTGATCGACCGTCGAGAGCAACGCTTTATCGAGCGTTTTATTTTTCTTGGTGAACTCGTAAGTGCTCGTCATTCCATCCGCATCGGTGATCGTAATCCGTTTGTTAAGTGCGTCCTCGATCGTCAGTTTCTGCTTACCGACGCTGAGTACCACTTTCTTGCCGCTCACTTTGCTTGACGTGATCATCGCGCCGTCGAGCGCAATCCGATCTTCGGAATCATAATTGTAGATCACATCCTTGCCCTGCCCGTCATAGACAAATACGTCGGCACCGTCGCCGCCGTAAAGTTTATCGGCACCTCCGCCGCCGTTAAGAGTACTGCCGCCCGAGCCCGCATAGAGATTATTCTTTTGTGCATTGCCGATAATTCCAACGGCGGTTGTCATTGCCAAGGCGTCAA
>CAMKFB010000020.1 GCA_946411735.1 uncultured Selenomonadales bacterium | reverse complement strand
GTAGTGTTCAAAGGGCGGGTGGGTGGGACAAAATCAGTCGGCGGGGCGCTCGCCGGACTTGCCGGTGAATTTGTGATAGGCGCCGCCCTTGCGTCGATTCATCAGCTCCTCGAAAAGCTCCTCGGGATTGATCCCATGCCACGCCAACAGCACCAGGCAGTGATACCACAGGTCGCCCATCTCGTAAATGATCTGATCCTTGGTGTGATTTTTCGACGCGATAATCGTCTCGACCGCCTCTTCGCCGACCTTCTTGAGTATCTTGTCATGCCCCTTGTCGAAGAGATAATTGGTGTAGGAGCCCTCGACGGGATGCCGCTGCCGATCCTTGATCACCGAGTAAAGCTCGTAGAGCACCGCCGACAAATTTTCCTTCGGCGGCTGATCGACCACCGCCAACTCTTGACCGCTCGAGCCGAGCCGCCGTCCGCTGAAGCACGAATACGTCCCCGTGTGACACGCCACGCCCGTCTGATGCACCTTGATCAACAGCGCATCGCCGTCGCAATCGTAGTTGATCGACAAAACTTTTTGCACGTTGCCGCTGGTTTCGCCCTTCTGCCACAATTTCTGTCGGCTCCGACTGTAAAACCAGGTATAGCCGGTCTCGAGCGTCTTTTGGAGCGATTCCTCATTCATGTAGGCGAGCATCAGCACCTGCCCGTTCTCCTCTTGAATGACGGCGGGCACCAGCCCGTGCGCGTTGAATTTTACCATTGAAATATCCAATCGAATCACCTCTGCGGATATTATAAGGCGGGCGGCGCTAATCGTCAAATTCAAACTCCTCGACGGCGCGCCGAAGCTCGACGATCTCCGCGCGGCTCGAGTGCACGCTCAACCGTTGGAAGAAGCGATCGAGGTGGACGACGGTCATGCGAATGAATTGCGCGACGTACTCGACAAAAAAATTCTCTCGATCGTAAAGCGCCCAAAAACTTTCGACGCTCCGCTCGAGCTCAACGTCATACTCGATCCGCCGGATCAGTTTCGACAGCTCCGCGCGGATTGACTCGCTGTACATCGATTTGAGCAGCGACAGCTCCGCCATCGATCGCGCGGCTCTGACGAGCCAAAATTCGGTTTGAAGGTCGTCGTTAATATTTTCGAAGCCGCAATCGCTCAGCCGCTCGACGAGATCATCTTTCGCGCGACGGACGATCGGCATCATTCGTACTTCCTTATAGAACGACGCGTAGCACAGCCGCTCGAACTCGGATTTGGCGAAGAGGCGGGTGGCGATGGCGCCGAAGTTGCCGTGCATCAACCGTTGGATGATCGACCAATGGCGGACGTTGCGAAAACTCGTCAACCAGAAGCCGGTCTGTTTGATATAAGAGGCGAAGCCGGCGGCTATGTCCTGAGGATTGGTGACGAGCTCGAGCGTGAGGTCGCCGATGATCGCGTCGAAAAAATTTTCGTCGAAGGGCAATCGCTCCGCGCGGAAGTCGAGAATGCGGAAATCGACGTCGAGCGCGGAAAATTGATCGGGCGCGTCCTCGTCGTCGGTGACGACAAAAATTTTTGCGTCGGGGAATCGCTGACGAAGCTCGGGCAAATATTCAACGCTGTCGACGACCAAGATCGAATCGAACAGATCGTCGGGCGCAACGAAATCGAGCAGGCGGCGCGGAATCTCATGCATGGGCAGCAATAGCCTCGCGCGCGACTTCGCGGTCGTCGAAGTGGATCGTCTTATCCTTGAGTATTTGATAATCCTCATGCCCCTTGCCGAGGATCATAATCACGTCGCCCGCCGCCGCGATCTCGACCGCCCGATTGATCGCCGCGCGCCGATCGACGATCTTCTCGTAATCCTTGTCGCCGATCGCCTCTCGAATGCCGACCTCAATCTCGTCGAGTATCGCCGCCGGTTCCTCCGTCCTCGGGTTGTCCGACGTGGCGATCACCACATCCGACAGGCGCGCCGCCAGCCGCCCCATAATCGGTCGCTTGGTCCGATCGCGATCGCCGCCGCAGCCGAACACCGTGATCACCCGCTTCTTGGTGATCTGCCGCGCGGTGTTGAGCACATTCTCCACCCCGTCGGGCGTGTGCGCGTAGTCGACGATCACCGTGAAGGGCACATTCGCGTAAATCCGCTCGAAACGACCGGGCACACTCTTGAAATGCTCCAGCGTCCGACGGATCATCTCCGGCTCAATCTTTTCGGCAAGGCACGCTCCGACAGCAGCAAGCACGTTGTAAACATTGAACAGCCCCGTGACGTGCAAATTCATGCTCATCGAGCCGAAGGCGCCGCGGATTTTAAACTTCATTCCTCCGCTGTGCACATCGACGTCGGCGGCGTGGAGGTCGGCGTTGCGCTCGACGCCGTAGGTGATTCGATCGCAAGCGGCGTGCTCGAGCATGAAGTCGGCGGCGGGATCGTCGAGGTTGATGACGGCGGTCTTGCCGGATTTTTCGCCCGCGCGCGAGACGGCGTCGAACAGTTTCGCCTTGGCGGCGCGATAATTCTCCATCGAGCCGTGATAGTCGAGGTGATCCTGCGTGAGATTGGTGAAGACGGCGGTATCGAACTCGACGCCGGCGACGCGATTTTCGGCAAGCGCGTGGCTCGAGACCTCCATCACCACGACGTTGACGCCGCGCTCGAGCATGGCGACGAAAATGTGTTGCAGGTCGATGACATTGGGGGTGGTGTTGTGAATCGGAAAAACGTCTTCGCCGATCACAATCTGAATCGTGCCGATCAGCCCGACCTTGAAGCCCGCGTTGACGAGCACCGAGCGAATCATATACGTGGTGGTGGTCTTGCCGTTGGTGCCGGTGACGCCGATGACGCGCATTTTTTTCGAGGGGTAATCGTAGAAGTAGGGGACGATGACGGCGAGCGCGGTCAACATCTTGGGGACGATGAGGATCGAAACGCCCTCGGGGACGGCGACGTCGTGACGCGTGGTCATGATGGCGACGGCGCCTCGGTCGACGGCTTGAGTGATGAACGTATGTCCGTCGACGTGCTCGCCCTCGAAACACACGAACAGCGAGTTCGGAACGCATTTGCGCGAGTCGTGATCGATGTTGGAGAGCTTGACGTTGGGCTCGCCGACGATTTTTGCATCGGGGATCAACAGCGCGAGTTCTTCTAAAGTTTTCATGCTTGAGCCTCCCAAAAAAAATTTATCGGCTGATTATATCATTCGAGGGGCGTCGGCGTAAAAAATTTTTCCTTAGTCGTTCGTTAGAGCAAGATTAAAAAACGATTATATTCGTTGACTCCGATCACGTTAAAATAATAAAATATACTTGGCATTGAAGCGAATAAAAAATTTTGAGGGAGGCAATCATAATGGAGATCAGAAACGAAAACGGCAACACGCTCGTCAGCGGCACCTCGGGCGACGATTACATCTACAATGATGGCGAAAACGTGACGATCGATGCTGGCGACGGCAATGATTCCATCGACAACAACCACGGCTGGTATGCAACGATCAATGCGGGCTCAGGCAATGATTCCATCAAAAACGACTACAGCGGTTACGTCTCGATCAATGCGGGCGAAGGCAATGATTTCATCTACAACTATGGCTCTTACGTCTCGATCAATGCGGGCGCCGGCGACGACACCATTATTCAAAACAACCACGAATATATTGTCGTGAAATACGCCGAGGGCGATGGCAACGATATCATCCTCAACTTCAATTCGGACAATGACATTCTTCAGCTTACAAGCGGTTCGATCATCGGGCAATATCAAAGCGACAACGATTACGTTATCGAGGTCGGCAACGGCTCCATCACCTTCAAAGACATCGGGCTCGGCAAGATTCAAATGCTCGACGCCAACGGCAACTTGAGCGTCGTCAACTACTTCGAGATCGAAAACGATCGGAACAGTCAATTTATCAACGGAACCACGAGTCGCGATTCCATCTCCAACTCCGCGCGGTATGTGACGATCGACAGCGACGGTGAGCGTGATATCATTGAAAACAACGGCGGTCGAGCCGTGCTGATCAGAAGCGGCGGCGAAAGCGACACCATTCGAAGCACTAACGGCGACTACGCGACGATTTACGGCGGCAAGGACGATGATCATATTACGCAAAGCGGAGGCACTCATAATTATATCGACGGGGGCGACGGTAATGATGCCCTCGAAAACGACGGCGAGCTTTCGACTCTGATCGGCGGAGTCGGCGACGATGAAATTGTAAATCGTCGCGGCGGTAAAACTTACATCGACGCGGGCGACGGCAATGATGTCATTCACAACGAAGATGCCTCCGATGTGACGATCAAAGCCGGCAACGGCAGCGACGATATCGAGATCGGCCCGATCCCCGGGCTCGGCGGAGTCAGTTCGGATTTCGTTGTTGACGCGGGCGACGGGGATGATCAAATCAACGTTACCAATTACGGTGATGTCGTAGGAACCATTCGGGGCGGCAAAGGCAATGACCTTATCAGTCTCAGCGACGGCATAGGATTTTTGATCCAATACGCTTCGGGCGATGGGCGTGATATTATAATCGGCTATAGTGGGGAGCGCGATACAATTCAGCTTTTGGACGGCGCGAGTTATACGACGCTGCGCAACCAGGACGATGTGATAATCCAAGTGGGCGCCGGCGAAATTATTCTGGAGAACGCGTTGTCTCAAAGCATCAACATCGTTCGGGCGGAAGCTCCCGTCGTCGATTCCGACAGCGCAACCATCGTCAATTACTCCGAAAATGTGGAGGTGAACGGCACCGCTCAAAGCGAGCTGATTATCAACGGCGGCGAGAACGTCACCATCCAACCCGATGCCGGCGACGATACGATCGAAAGCAGCAATATTTACGGCGAGATGTTTGCGATCGGCAGCGCGGACGGCAACAACGTCATAACGAATTTCGGAGTCAACGATACGCTCTACATGTCGGCGGGTCAAACCATGACGTGGTCGGCGGTCGGCGCTGATGTCATTGTGACGCTTAAGGGCACGAGCTATACCGGCACGGTGACGTTGCTCGATGCGGCGGGGCTCAACTTCAAACTCGAAGGCAAATATCTCACCGTTGATAACACCGTCGACGACACCGACGCTGACGCCGACACCGACGCCGACGATACGACCGAAGCGGGCGGCACCGACGCCGACTCGGGCTCTGATATCGCAACCATCTTCAATAACTCCGACAATATGAAAGTGAACGGCACCAATCAAAGCGAGCTGATCATAAACAGCGGCGAGGATGTTACGATCGCTCCCGGCGCGGGCAACGATACAATGACGGGCTCGGACGAGTACGGCGAGCTGTATCAGCTGTCGAGCGCGGACGGCGACAACGTCATAACGAATTTCGGCGACAATGATACGCTCTACATGTCGGCTGGTCAAACCATGACGTGGTCGGCGGTCGGCAATGATGTCATTGTGACGCTTAAGGGCGCGAGCTATACCGGCACGGTAACGTTGCTCGATGCGGCGGGGCTCAACTTCAAACTCGAAGGCAAATATCTCACCGTTGATAACACCGTCGACGACACCGACGCCGATGCTGACGCTGACGCCGACACCGATGCCGACGATACGACCGAGGCGGGCGGCACCGACGGCGACGATTTTCTCACCAACTACACTGCGGGCGCGACGGTCGACGGCGGCGCGGGTAACGATACCATTGAGAACAACGTCTACGGCGAGCGCGCGTTGCTCAACGGCGGCGACGGAACCGATTCCATCAACAACCGCGCGGAGCGTGCAACGGTCAACGGCGGCAACGGCAATGACACGCTCGTCAACGGCGCCTCGAATGCGCTGATCAAAGGCGACGCCGGCAATGATCTGATCCGCGCGGAGGCTGAAAACGGCAACGCCAACAGTACGCTCGTCGGCGGCATCGGCAATGATGTGATCAGTCTCAGCGGCGGCACGAACATCATTCAATACGCGGCGGGCGACGGTAACGATTCTATCTACGGTTACGGCTCCGGCACGACGATCAAGATTGCCGACGGCGTGTATTCGACCTCCGTCAGCGGCGCCGACACGATTATCAAGGTCGGCAACGGGCAAATGGTCGTCAAGAATTACACCGGCGCGTTGAGCATCGACGGCACGCGCGACACAAGCGCAATGGGCGCGACGATCAGCAACGCCAACGCCGCCACGCTCATCACCGGATCCGACAACGGCGATGCAATCGTCAACAAGGGCTCGAAAGTGACGATCAACAGCGGCGCGGGCGACGACACCATCAACAACGAGTATACCGATTCGAGTTCGATAAACGGCGGCGCGGGCGCGGATTACATTTACGGCACCAACAATCTCAGCACGACCGACGGCGGGGCGGGCAATGACTCGATCATCGGCAACCATTGGAAGTCGGTGATCAACGGCGGTGACGGCAATGATCTGATCAGCTTGAGCGCGTATTGGTACAACACGATCAGCGGCGGCAACGGCGCGGATTCGATCCTCACGGGCGGCTCGGATGCGTCGGTGAACGCGGGCGCGGGCGACGATATGATTTCGCTCGGCGGCACCAACGTGACGGTGCGCGGCGGCGCGGGCGTCGACACCATTTACGCCGACGGCACGAAGGCGCATCTCTATCAATACAACGTCGGCGACGGCAACGATGTCATTTACGGCTTCGGCAGCGACGATACGATCACAATCACCGGCGGCGATTACACGACCTCGACCGTTGGCAATAATGTGTTCGTCGTGCTTTCCGACGGCGGCACGATTTTGCTCGACGGCGCGCGCGGCAAGACGATCAACATCAACAATGACGGCGCCGCGGTCGACACGGTTGCCTCGAGCGATATTGTCACGCCGCAGGATGTTATCATTTCCTTCATGCGCTCGTTGGACGAGTCGACGGCGTCCGATGTCGTCACGATGCTCAACCAAGCGATCAGTTATGCCTCGGGCGCGGAGTACAGAACCATTCAGGAAGTCATTGACGCGATGATCGCCGACTGTCAGACCTATAACAACGCCGATCCGATCAACGGTTGGAAGCGGTTCCTTCTCGAGAAATGCGACATTGATCTTGAAAACGACGACACCGGAGCGATCAGCGGCTACGATGCGGGCGGCTCCGCTCAATCGAAAACGGCGACGTCGATCATCAGCGAGGACACCGAGCTCGATACCTCCTTTGAGGAAGATGCTTTTTCGATCGGCGGGCTGAACGTTTATCTTGCAAAGCAAACGCCCACCGGTACGCCTTCGCGCACAAGCTGCAGCACGCTCGACAATCAGGAGAAAAAAGTTTGGCAGGGACTCAAATCGGGCTGGCTGTCGAATTCGCTCAAGCTGATCGAGAAGTCGTACGGCAGCAATTACAGTTTCGGATCGAAGTCGAGCTCGACGCTGACGAAGAACACACTCTACGTGACGTTCTCGAATAAAAACAGCAGCACGTTTAAAAACAGCAGCACGTTTGCGTCGGTCAATCCTGGCACGATAAACGCCTACGGTCAGACGCGCGGTCCGTTGTGGCTGAACATCAACAAGTATAATTACGATGCGTTTGCGACGGGCGATGCGCGCGATTCGCTGTCGGATGAAATGGTCGGCAACAGCTATTATCTGGAGCGGATATTGACGCACGAGTTTACGCACGCGGTGATGGACGCCAACATTACCAACGCGACGGGGAGCGAGGGCTTGCCGCAATTCATCAAAGACGGGCTGGCGGAGCTGGTGCACGGTTGCGACGACTATCGGGAGTATGAAATTCGCTCGTATGCGAAGAACCCGTCGACGTTGCGAGAGGCGTTGGATTTAAACAGTCGATACGAAAACTTTCCTGCGTACGCGGGCGGCTACATGTTCATGCGGTATATCGCAAAGCAGTTCTCGAGCAAGGGGCAATCGGACAACTTTGATGTGGCGATCGAAGCGCCGACGGATAATTTCATAGCGCCGCCGCGCGGAATCTTGTTGGAAAGCAATTCGCAGTTGTCGGCGTCGACGGAGTTTGAAGGAAACAGCATAGTGTTGACGGATTACGGGGCGAGCCTCAAGACGGCGAATGCGACGGAGCTGACGAAGGACGTGGCATTGTTGGGCGGCACGCTGAACGATTCGTTGAACAGCGGTTCGGGCAATGACAAATTGTACGGCGGCGACGGCAATGATACGCTCAAGGGCAATGCGGGCAACGATACGCTCTACGGCGATGCGGGCGCGGATGTGCTCGACGGGGCGGACGGCGACGACATTCTCTACGGCGGTGTTGGCAACGACACGCTCACGGGCGGCAACGGCAATGACATTTTCGTGTTCGATGACGGCAGAGACGTGATAACGGATTATGCGGAGGGCGAGGATCGGATTCGGCTCGACAGTCGATTCATCACCGGCTCGACGCTCAGCGGGGCGGATGTGATGCTCTACACCGATTACGGCACGATAACGGTTCGAGACGCGAAGGATAAGAGGCTGACGGTGATCGACGCGGACGGCAATGAGACGACGCAGGTTTACGGTCGCGCGCCGCTCGGCTCCGACAACGCATCGGATTATGACGGCGTGAAAGTCAAGAGCACGGCGGTGACGGTGAGCGATCCGTTCGAGGGCAGGGTTGATGCGGCGAATTTCTCATCGAAGCTGAAGAAGATGGATGCGTCGAAAACGACGGGCGCGGTCGAACTGATCGGCAACGATAATAAGAATGTGCTGAAGGCGGGCTCGGGCGGCTCGGTGCTCGACGGGGGCGGCAATGCGGATAAGATATACGGCGGCTCGGGCGCGGATGTTTTCGTTTTCGACGGTCTGGGGAAGGATAAGATTTACGATTACGGCGCGGGCGATCGGATCGTGCTCGAGGCGGAGATTACCAAGGTAAAAGTCAGCGGCAAGAATGTGGTGCTCACGGTCGACAAGAAGAACACGCTGACGCTCCAGAAGGTTGTCGGCAGCGAAGTGACGATCACCGACGTCGACGGCGAGACGAACACCTACGTTTTCAAGAAGAAGGACAAGTCGCTCGAGGACGCGCTCGTTGTCGACGACGCCCAGTTGGCCGCGGACGATTATTGGTTTATGAGCGACGCTCCGATCGGTGATTCGCAACTCGATTCTATTCTCGACAGCAAAAATATTTCCGTTGGTCTGAACGAAGAGCTTTATCCGAATGAACTGTTAAAGATGGCAACTGAGGCGCTTACGGTCTTCGCGCAGAAGCTCAACGAAAAACACTTGACGCATGAAATAATTTGATATAACATCAAGCATCGTCTTTAATAAGTTTGATTAATATTCAGCGCGGGTTGATCGACGATTGGATGTGAGTGCGGTGAAGACGTTTCGATTCAAGCTCTATTCGTCGAGGCGAAATATAAAATTACATCGACAGATTGATACAGCCGGTTTGATCTACAATCATTGCATTGCTCTCCACAAGCGCTATCGCGGGCTGTTTCATCGGCAGTTGAATTCGTTCAAATTAAAATCTCATCTCGTTAAACTCAAGAGGAGCACAAAGTTTCATTATCTATCGGAGCTCAATGCTCAAGCCGTCCAAGATGTTGTCGAACGAATTGAACGTGCATATGCGTTATTCCGCCGAAATCGACAACATAAAGTGCGATGTTCACCGCCGAATTTCAAAAAGGTGCGGCGCTATAAGTCATTCACACTCAAGCAGAATGGTTGGAAGCTCGACGAGGCGACACATACTTTGACTGTCGGAGATCAACGTTATAGATATTTTCAATCACGACGGATACGCGGCAGAATCAAAACGGTAACGATCAAGCGCGACGCTATCGGAGATATTTACGTGTTTATTGTTACTGATGCGGTCGATCACGAAGCTGTAACGCGAACGGGTAAAAGCGTCGGTTATGACTTCGGTCTTAAGATATTTTTGACGGCGTCGGACAGCAATGATATCATCAGCCCGTTGTTTTTTGAGCGGAATGCAAAACGTATAGCTCAACTTGGGCGGTCGCGCTCTCTCAAGGCAGAGACGTCAAAAAATTATCAGCGAGCGCGATGTGCTTTGGCGCGTCGACACAAAAAGGCGGCGAATCAAAGGCATGATTTTCATTTCAAGTTAGCGCATCGATTGTGCATGGAGTATGAGACGATCTGCCTTGAAAATCTGAATATAAAAGGCATGCAACGTTTTTTCGGCAGAAAGATCGGCGACTTGGCGTTTAGCGACTTTGTCCAAATTCTGAAGTACGAGGCGACGAAATTTGGAACTTCGATTGTTGAAGTCGATCGATTCTTCGCGAGCAGTCAGATATGCCATTGTTGCGGCGAGAAGAACAGAGCGCTCAGGGATTTAAGGATCCGCCGTTGGACATGTCCGCACTGCGGCGCCAAACATGACAGAGATCGCAATGCAGCGATTAACATTTTAAAAAAAGGGTTGGGGCAACGACCCTTGGCGTAGGCATCGTAAGACCTCCAATTGAGGCACTTGCCTTTGATGCCGCAATCTGCCGGCTCCAAAACCGTGCGGAGTTTGCCAATAGAACAATTTATAGAATGAGCCTTGAGCTCAAAGAAAACCAAGGAGGCAAATGTATGAGCGATGTAAAAAAAGACAGCGGTGAGCTTGATCTTCAGGCGATCATCAAAGCTGCCGAGTCGCAAACCAACTTCCCCGACGTTGATCTCTCCGAGTTCACGCCGCCCACCTATGAAGAGTGGAAGCAGGCGTGCATCGAACTTCTCAAGGGCGCGCCGTTCGAGAAGAAAATGTACACCAAGACCTACGAAGGCATCACGTTCGAGCCAATGTATTTCCGTGCCTCGACCGAGGATATTCTCCCGAAAAATTCTTTCCCGGGCATGGACAATTATCTGCGCGGCGCGCGCGTCAACGGCTACGTCAATCAACCTTGGGGCATAGCTCAGTCCTGCGACGAGACGATGCCCGAGGAGAATAACGAGTTGCTCCGCCACGAGATCGACAAGGGCTCGACGATTTACAACGTCAAGCTCGACAGCGCGACGCTCAACGCCCAATCCGTCAAGGACGCGGACAAGGTCGGAGATATCGGCGTCAACCTTTCGACGGTCGGCGATGTCGAGACTCTTATTAAAGATTTGAAGCTTGACAAATATCCGCTGTACATTTACGCCGGTCAATCCGCCGCGCCGATCCTGTCGATGATCGCGGCGGCGCTCAAAAAGAACGGCGGCGATCTCAAATCGTTGAAGGGCTTTGTCGGCGCCGATCCGATCGGTGAGCTGGTCGCCAAAGGCAAGCTCAACAAGTCGCTCGACAAACTCTACGACGAGGCGGCGGCGGTCGGCAAGTGGGTTGTCTACAACGCGCCTGAGCTCAAGACCTTCCTGGTCAAGAGCGATCCTTACAGCGACGGCGGCGCTAATGATGTGCAGGAGATCGCCTACAGCCTTGCGACGGCGGTTGCTTACATCAGAGCGATGCTCGAGCGCGGCGCGACGATCGATCAGGCGGCAAAACTGATCATGTTCCAATTCTCGATGGGCGAAAACTTCTTCATGCAGATCGCCAAGCTCCGCGCGGTTCGACCGCTCTGGGCGGAGATCATCAAAGCGTTCGGCGGCTCCGAGGAGGCGCGTCACATACACGTGCACGCGCGCCCGTCGTATTTCTTCAAGACCGTCTACGATCCGTACGTCAACATGCTGCGCAACACGACGGAGATATTCAGCGGCGTGGTCGGCGGGGTTGACTCGTTCGAGAGCGCGCCGTTCGACGAGGCGATTCGCAAGGGCGACGAGTTCAGCCGTCGGATCGCGCGCAACGTACAGATCATTCTCCAAGAGGAGTTCGGGATGCTTCAGCCGATCGATCCCTCGGGCGGCTCGTGGGCAGTCGAGACTCTTACGAAACAGATCAAGGAGAAAATTTGGGCGGAGTTCCAAGCAATCGAGGCGAAGGGCGGCATAGTTGCGGCGCTCAAGGAGGGTTATCCTCAAGAGGCGGTGGCGAAGGTGCTTGCCGATCGTCTGAAGGCAGCGGATTCGCGTCGCGATCGCATCGTAGGCACCAATATGTATCCGAATATGCTTGAGGAGCGTCTCGATCCGCGCGTTGAAAACTTCGATGAGAACAAAAAAATTCGGCTTGCTGCCGTTGATAAGTTTTGCGGCTCGATTGATGCTGCGGCTGCTGCAAATGCGGTTGCGGCGGTCAAGCCGGACGACTTTGATAGTGTTATTGCTGCTGCCGCTGCCGGTGCTGATCTTGGCAGTCTTAGTGCGGCGTTGGGCGCGTCGGAGGGCGAGAGCGTGACGGCGATCAAGGCGCATCGTCGGAGCGAGAAATTTGAGAAGCTCCGCGCGGCGACGGAGGCATTCAAAGCTGCTCACGACGGCGACAACGTCAAGATATTCTTGGCGAATATGGGACCGATCCCGCAACACAAAGCGCGCGCGGACTTCACCACGGGCTTCCTGCAGGTGGGAGCGTTCCAAGTGCTTGGCAACAACGGCTTTGCGACGGTCGACGAGGCGGCGCAAGCGGCTAAAGAGTCGGGCGCCGACGCGGTAGTGATCTGCTCGACGGACGCGACTTATCCCGAGATCGTTCCGGCATTGGCGCCGAAACTTCATGAGGCGTTGCCGAAGGCGACGGTGTATTTGGCGGGGACGGCTCCGGCGGAATTGGTTGAGACGTACAAGGCGGCGGGCATCGACGATTACATCAACGTGCGCGCGAACTGCTACAAAGTGTTGACCGACCTGCAGACCAAGAAAGGTGTGATAGCGTGATGGCATATCAGAATCCGGACTTCACAAAAATAAATTTGAGCGAGGCGCCTTCGCAGGACGAAAAGCAGTGGAAGGCGGCGTTCGAGAAGGCAGCGGGCGCGGAGTATGACTCGTTGATCGAGCGGACGATGGAGCATATCCCGGTCAAGCCGCTCTACACTCACGACGAGTACGCGCATATGAATCATTTGGATTTTGCGAGCGGCATCCCGCCGTGCTTGCGCGGACCGTACTCGACGATGTACGTATTTCGTCCGTGGACGGTTCGACAGTATGCGGGCTTCTCGACGGCGGAGGAGTCGAATGCGTTCTATCGTCGCAACCTTGCGGCGGGTCAAAAGGGCTTGTCGATCGCGTTCGATCTGCCGACGCATCGCGGCTATGATGCGGACAATCCGCGCGTGTTCGGCGACGTGGGTAAAGCAGGCGTGAGCGTGTGCTCGATGCTCGACATGAACATTCTCTTCAGCGGGATTCCGCTCGATCAGATGTCGGTATCGATGACGATGAATGGCGCGGTGCTGCCGATTTTGGCGTTCTTCATTCAGAGCGGCATCGAGCAGGGCGTGGACAAATCGATCCTGGCCGGCACGATCCAAAACGACATTCTCAAAGAGTTCATGGTGCGCAACACCTACATTTACCCGCCGGAGATGTCGATGCGCATAATCGGCGACATTTTCGAGTACACGACGAATTACATGCCGAAATTCAACTCGATCTCGATAAGCGGCTACCACATGCAAGAGGCGGGCGCGCCGGCGGACATCGAGCTGGCGTACACTTTGGCGGACGGTCTCGAGTACATACGGACGGGCATCAAAGCGGGGCTGAAAGTCGACGCGTTTGCAAAGCGGCTGAGTTTCTTCTGGGCGATCGGCAAGAATTATTTCATGGAAGTCGCGAAGATGCGCGCGGCGCGCGTGTTGTGGGCGAAGATCGTCAAACAGATGGGCGGGACGCAACCGAAGTCGATGGCATTGCGTACGCATTGTCAGACGTCGGGCTGGTCGCTGACGGCGCAAGATCCGTTCAACAATGTTGGGCGGACGGCGATGGAGGCGATGGCGGCGGCGCTCGGACACACTCAATCGTTGCACACGAACGCGCTCGACGAGGCGATAGCGTTGCCGACGGATTTTTCGGCGCGGATTGCGCGTAACACTCAGCTTTACATTCAAGACGAGACGAAAGTTTGCAAGATCATCGATCCGTGGGGCGGCTCGTATTACGTCGAGGCGCTTACGAACGAGATCATCAAGCGTGCTTGGGGTCATATCCAAGAGGTTGAGCAATTGGGCGGCATGACGAAGGCGATCTCGACGGGGCTGCCGAAGATGCGGATTGAGGAGGCGGCGGCGCGTCGTCAAGCGAAGATCGACTCGAACAACGAGACGATAGTCGGGCTCAACAAATATCAATTGGATAAAGAGGATCCGCTGGAGATTTTGGCGATCGACAACACGGCGGTTCGCAACGCGCAGGTTGAGCGTCTGAACAAGCTCCGCGCGGAGCGCAACGAGGACGATGTGAGAGCGGCGCTGGAGGCGATCACGAAGGCGGCGGAGTCTAGAGAGAACGGCAACCTGCTTGAGCGTACGGTAGAGGCGGCGCGCGTACGGGCGTCTCTTGGCGAGATTAGTGATGCGGTCGAGAAGGTATCGGGGCGCTATCAGGCGGTCATTCACACGATCACCGGCGTGTACTCCTCGGAGTTCACCGACAAGACGAAGTTCAATCGGGCGCTGGCAATGGCAGATGAGTTCGAGAAGATTGCGGGACATCGTCCACGTATGTACTTAGGGAAGCTTGGTCAGGACGGACATGATAGAGGGGTGAAGATTTTAGCAAGTTCGTTGGCCGATCTTGGCTGGACCATAGACATCGGTCCCCTCTTTCAAACTCCCGCCGAAGCAGCGCAAGACGCTATTGACAATGATGTTGATATGGTCGGATTTTCAAGTCTCGCAGCGGGGCATAACACGCTCTTACCAGAACTTGTAAAAGAGCTCCACGAGCGTGGCGGCGAAGGAATTTTGTGCGCGATTGGCGGAGTTATTCCTCCCGTCGATTACGATTTCCTCTACGAGCACGGCGCCGTCGCCATATTCGGTCCTGGTACCAACATCCCTGAGGCGTCGATAAAACTGCTGCAGATTTTGATCGATCGGGCTAAAGAAGAAGACGTCGGCTGAAACTAAAAAAGCACCGAGTTTTCGATGCGGATATTCGTTGGTTGGGTGGTCGCGAGACTGCCCATTTTTTTGTTGACAGAAAAGCCCCTGCGTGATAAGATTGTCATCGATCAAAAAACAAAATCACACGCGGGAGCCCTTCCACTCTCATTTTAGCACCGCGCTGTGATGTTGTCAACAAAAAGGAGTGTGGCAAAATCATGTGCAGGTACCTTCTCAACAAGTCGATGGTGATCTATCTGATCACTTACACCGTCAACGGCAAAAAATATGTCGGACAGACGCAGCGGACGCTCGGCGAACGAATGATGCAGCACCTGAAAGAAAATCTCTACATCGATCGCGCCATCAAAAAGCATGGCATCCCCAAATTCACCGTCGAAGTGCTCGAAGAGTGCGCTACCCTCGATGAGCTCAACGAGCAGGAAAAGTTTTGGATCGCAACGCTCAAAACCAAAAAGCCGAACGGCTATAATCTGACCGACGGCGGCGAAGGAGTTGCGGGACTCAAACATACGGCAGAGACTCGCAAAAAAATATCCGACACATTGAAAGCTCTGTGCGAAAATCCGGATTTTCGTGAGCGGCTGGCACGGCTCGCCCAAGAAAACGCCGCTGATCCCGAAAAGCGCGCCCGTTTATCCGAAAAACTAACAGAGATTTATACGGATCCGGAATTGCTCCGGAAGATTTCCGAGCTGGTCAAAGAGTCTTTTAAAGACCCCGACGTTAAACGCCGACATGCAGAAGGTCTCAGACGGTACTATGCCAATCACCCTGAGGCTCGCATTCAAAAATCTGAAACTACGAAGCGAACTCATTCCGATCTGGAGGTTCGTAAAAAAATTTCGGAGCGAACGAAAGCAGCACTTGCCGATCCCGAAAAGCGTAAAAAAATCTCCGAAGGCACAAAACGTGGTCTGGCAAAACCCGGAGTGCGTGAGAAGAAAATAGAATCTCTTCGTAAAACCAACGCTAAAACCGAAGTCCATCAAAAACGGTCGGAGGCTTCAAAGCGCACCAATGCTGATCCTGAAGTTCGTAAAAAGAAGTCGGAAGCAACACGGCGCAGCCATGCAGACCCCGAGACAGAACGCCGCCGAATTGAAGGTTTGCGTGCCGCCAATGCCAAGCCGGACGTAAAAAAACGTCGATCAGATGCACAAAAATCTCGTCGTGAACGTGAGCGCGCCGAGCGCGAAGCGCAGCGCAATAATGTTGAAATCCCCCTCGACTTCCATTAAAATATAATCATCAATTATGCTCCGAAGGAGGTCGATCGAATGGCAAATTACACCACTACCACCCCCGAGTGGGCAGTGCAGGGCAACTCCGCCGTCATGAGCGGCATCGACGGCGTCAAGGATACCACCGTCGGCAACATCAACCCCGCCCTCGTCAGCGGCAAGCTCAAGCCCGCCCGCCGTCTCGTCCCAACCGAAGACGAGTTCGTCAACGGAGTCGCCAACGGCGATCGCGTCATGCTCTCGCGCGCCATCACTCTCATCGAAAGCAATAATCCTAAACACTTCGGCAAGGCTCAACGCGTACTTCAACGCCTCCTGCCCAAGACCGGTCGCGCCTTGCGAATCGGCATCACCGGAGTGCCCGGTGCCGGCAAGTCCACCATCATTGAGGCGTTCGGCAATATGCTTTGCGACGAAGGTCATAAGATCGCCGTCCTTGCCGTCGACCCGACAAGCTCGATCACCAAGGGCTCAATCCTCGGCGACAAAACCCGCATGGGCACTCTGTCGCATCGCCCGGAGGCTTTCATCAGACCTTCGCCCGCTGGCGGCACCCTCGGCGGCGTCGCAAGAAAAAGTCGCGAGACCATGCTTATGTGCGAAGCGGCGGGCTACGATATAATTTTGATCGAGACCGTCGGCGTCGGGCAATCCGAAACGATCGTCCGCTCGATGGTCGACTTCTTCATGCTCGTCGTCTTGACCGGCGCCGGAGATGATCTCCAAGGCATCAAGAAGGGCATTATGGAGCTTGCCGACGCGATCGTGATCAACAAGGCTGACGGCGATAATCTCATCAAGGCGAAGGTCACGCGCGGCGAATACGAGCGCATGATCGAGTTCATTCGCCCCGCCACCGAAGGTTGGCCCACTCACGCTTATATGTGCTCGGCGCTCGAGAAGACCGGACTCGCCGAACTTTGGAAGGTCATTCAAGTGTTTCGGGAGATCACCAATAAGAGCGGCGTGTTTCAACGGCGGCGCGACTCTCAACTGCTCGATTGGATGTATTCGATGATCGATGAGCATCTGCATAATCTGTTCTTCGGTGACGCCGTTATCAACGGGCGCATGCCCGAGATCAAAGAGGCAATCCTCAACGGGACGATCTCTCCGACGCAAGCGGTTGCCGAGCTAGTCAAGATGTTCGACGTCAAGCGCGCCGCCGATCGCCAACAGTCCGTGCTTAAAAACGAACTGTAATCGGCTTTTCTCAAGGGATTGAAACGGCATCAGGGAGGTGCTCATCAATGGCTATGACGGTTTTGAACAACGCCTCGGCGCAATTCGCAATCGGCGTGCTCAATCGTAATTCGCTCGCGCTCGATAAGGCGCTTCGCAAAGTCTCAACCGGTCAAAAACTTAATTCCGCTAAGGACGACGCATCCGCCTATTCGATCAGCGAACAGATGCGCTCGAAAATCCGTGCGCTCGAGCAAGGCGTTCGCAACACTCAAAACGGCTCCGCCATGCTCAAAATCGCCTCGGGCGGCATCGAAAACATTGTCGAGGAACTTCGCGAGCTCAAGGAACTTGCCCTCGACGCCGCCAACGATTCCAACACCGACGACGACCGTCGAGTCATGCAAAAAGTTTTCGATCAAAAGAAGGACAACATTAACGATATCGCCACCGCCACGAACTATAACTCCAAGCGCCTGCTCGACGGCTCCTACTTCGCCCCGCTCAACGTGCCCACCACCAAAGCCGCCGCGGGCGGCGTCGTCAACGGCGCTTTTGTCAACGGCGTCGATAACATGTTCTCCCTCCCCGTCGAAACGATGACCAAGACCGGCGCTCAAGAGTGGGCGAGCGGGCGCGACGCTTATCGACACACCTATCGCGACGGCGACATCGCGCTCAACTTCGGCAACACCACGCTCGACGGTGAGCTGATTGCTTTCCCTTACGACCTCGACCAGCAGGGCTTCACCATTATGTGCACCACCGCCAATTGTGCTTCGTATTTCGGTTTCAAATTCGACGCCGGGGCGGATGCCGGCACCGGCACGGCGGACGGCGGTTACGAAGACCCGTTCTATACAATCGGCATTCGCGGCGCAAGGAGCTCGGCGGCGGTGGCGAAGGCTTTTTTTGACGGCTTGGTCAACGCGCTCGATCTCGATCCCGAAACCGTCGGCGACACCATTACTCTCAATTCCACCCACGCCCTTTATGTCAAGCGCAACGGCGATCAGTACACCTTCAATCAGGGCGATACAAATTATTGGATTTTCAACGGCTACGTCGAAAGTTACGCGCCCGCCGAGGATTACGTTCTTAATCTCGAGGGCGCCCACGCCAAGGATTGGAACGCCATCAGCATTCAATTCGGCGCGCGCTCAAATCAGTCGACCAATTTTTTTATCAAGGATATGCACACCGACTCGTTGGGCATCGACGTGGCAAGGGTTACGACGCGCGACATCGCCAAGGCAGCCATCGACGTCGTCGACAGCGCCATCAAATACGCGCTCAACGAGGCGACCAATGTCGGAGCGGCGCTGGCGCGGCTCGAGTACACGGAGAATAATGTTGCGACCGAAGTAGAGAACGTTCAGGCGTCGGAGTCCGCAATCCGCGATGCCGATATGGCAAAAGAAATGACCGAGTACACCCGGCAAAATGTTTTGATGCAAGCGTCGCAATCGATGTTGGCGCAAGCGAATCAAAACTCCTCAAGCGTGCTCGGTCTCCTTCAATAATAAATCAGCGCTCGATCAGCGCCACCGCCTCGACATGCGCCGTTTGCGGGAACATGTCCACGGGGCGTATTTTTTTTGTCCGATAGCCCACCGTCGAAAGGATCGACAAGTCGCGCGCCAACGTCGCCGGATTGCAGCTCACGTAGACGATCCTCGACGGGCTCATCGACGACAGCGCCTCCAACACTTTTTGATCGCAACCCGCGCGCGGCGGATCGAGCATTGCCACATCGATCCCCTCCGCGCGGAGCCCGGGCATTATTTTCGACGCATCGCCCAATATGAACTCCGCGTTCCGAATGTTGTTCTCTCGAGCGTTCCGTCGGGCGTCGTCGATCGCCGTCGAGACGATCTCGATCCCGAGCGCCCGTCGAGCACGCCGCGCCATCGTCAATGTGATCGTCCCCGTCCCGCAATACGCGTCGAGTACCGTTTCGCGCCCGGTCAAGCCCGCAAACTCCGTCGCCGTCCGATACAGCGCCTCCGCTTGCGACGTGTTCACTTGAAAGAACGACCGCGCCGAAATGTTGAATCGCAAATCGCCGATCCGATCGCGTATCGTCCGCGCGCCGTATAAAATTTTCGTCTCTCGACCGAGGATCACATTGTTATGATATGTCTGCACGTTCTGTTGGATTGTCGTCACATGCGGCAGCTCTTCTCTCAACGCTCGAACGATCGCTTTCGAGTGCGGCAACTCTTTCGTCGCCGTTACCAACACGAGCATCGTCTCGCCGTCCGCGCCCACGCGTCCCATCACGTGCCGCATCACTCCGATGTGCCGATCCTCGTCATAGGCGCTCACGTTAAAACGCTTGAGTACGCGCCGCGCCGCGCGGAGCATCTCATCATTCGCCGCCCGCTGGATCAAACACTCGTTCGTGTCGATGATCTCATGCGTCCGCTTCGCATAACAGCCGATCCGCAATCCGTCCTTCGACCGCCCGATCGGAAATTGCATCTTGTTTCGATAGCGCCACGGCTCCGACATCCCAACCGTCGGCTCCACCTCCGCGCGGAGCTTGCCGATCCGCTCGACCGCATCAATCACCTGCCGCCGCTTCCACAGAAGTTGCGCCTCATAACTCAGGTGCTGCAGTTGACAGCCCCCGCATCGAGCGAACAGCGGACAGCGCGGCTCGATCCGATCGGTGCTCGGCTCGAGAATTTTTATAAGCCGACCGACCGCATAATTTTTTTTGCGCTCCTCGATTTCGATCCGCACGCGCTCTGTCGGCAGTCCGCCGTCCACAAACATCGTCAAGCCGTCGAGCCGCCCCACGCCCTGTCCCTCGCTCGTCAGCCCCTCGAGCGCGACTTCTTGTACTCGTTCCATAATCGCTCCGCCGCCTCCACGTTGAACTTCGACACCGACGGACTCACCACCGCCACTCCGAACATTTCTTTCGCGTCGGAGTATATCCGCTCAGCCATTGCCGACATCTTGTCGTTGATCACGCAATGCGTCCCCGTCAAGCCGTCCGCTTGCGCCGCCCACGTATACCCGCGCGGAACGCTTTTCGATTGAAAACGATGAAACGGGTCGAAATACAGCTTGTCGAGGTGATCGCCGTCGAGCGAAAACGCGTACATCGAAAAGACCGCCTCTTGCGTCGCGCCCCCGCTGAAAAATATCACAGGCTTGCCGTCCCAACGCAAATGCGAAAGATACGCAAGCTGCCCGAGCGTATCAGCGACCAGGATCGGATTGGTCGGCTCGAGACCGAACTCGCCCGTCGCATCCGCCCACCGATCCGCCTCCGGCATCTTAATGCGCTCCTTGAAATAATTCTTCCGCCCGAATTGCTTGAGAATGTCAAACATCTCATATTTCTCGTAGGTGTTGTTGAAGTCGATGAACGACAGCTGCAGCTTCACATCATTCAACATGCCAAGCGCCGCGGCGTAAATAATCCGATCGTCGAGCATGATATCATCCGCGTCAATTTTCTTCGCCATAATCAAGCTCCTTTCGTGACCGCGCTGATGGTCGTCAGCTGATCGATCGTGTCGACCGACGCAACTCCTTGGTAATAGAGATCGCCGACGATTACCTTGCGCAGATATATCCGCTCGCCGTTGACCACATAGCTGCTCATCGCGTGAATGATCATCGGCGTGCCGTTTTTGTCTTGACCGAGTTTCATCATTACATGCCCGGGCTTGAACAGCAGCGCTCCGACCGGCGCACGCTTGACGATGTCTTGACGCATGTACTCGCCCACGTTATTGAACACCGCCCAAATCGGCATCGCCGACTCCTGATTGCCGGCGTCGCGCGGCAGCTCGATCCCCATCGACCGATACACGTCGCCGACGAACGCCGAGCAGTCGACGCTGTCATTGAGCCCGCCCCAGCCGTATTCGTCGCCGAGAAATTTGAACGCTTGACGGACAATATTGTTTTGAGTGCACGGCAGCCAACCGTTATTAACCGTCGCATCGTCGGCGATCGGCACGTACACCTCGCGCAATTTCCCTTTGAGCGAGATCGGCAGGCGCGCCAGCCACGTCGAGTCCGCGTGGTTCGTTTTAACGCTCGGGAAGGCGGGGATCATCACATTGAAATTGATCCCTTGCGGCGTGAATTTGATTTTGTCGTCCGACGAGATTTTGTGGGAGGTCGTTTGAAACAGCGGGATTACCGCCCCCATCTGGAATAACAATCGATTGCCTTTGACTTCGACGGTCTTTTTGTGGTCGACCACGACGAGAAATTCCTCGGGCTCGACGTATGTCAACCACGTCGCCCGATCGGTGAAGGCAACTTCGTTTCGATCGATCCAGCCGAAATAATTTCGCGCTCGACAGAATACGAATTGATTGTCGCGGCTCGAGAGCAGGACGGCGATCGGCTCGGCGGGATCGAGCGCGGTGCCTTGATCATCGTCGTAATTATCGCCGTTCCAACGGTTGGGCTTGAGTCGAATGTTGGCGCGCTTGACCGTGACGGCGTATTGCACCTCGACCGCCGAGCTCACCGAATAACCGCCCTCGGGATCGGATTTGTCGAGCATAGCCTGAACGTCGGCGGCGGGCATTTGACTCGGCAGCCCCGCAAGGTCGGTCGAATAAAAATCACGCCCGCGCATTTGAGCGTTGAGCGTTTTTATCTGCGCCGCGCTCAACAGCACTCGATCGCCGTCGGCGCTCATCCAATACTCCGGCGTCGCTCGCTCGCCTCCGATTTCGATCACCGACGCCATCGCCATCGCGCTCATCATCAACATCACCCACGCCGTCAAGATTATTTTTTTCAATGCTATCATCCTTTTCATCGCTGTCAATCAATCCATCGAACACGGCAGCCATCGTGTTCAGCGCCTTCCTTTCGACAGTCCGATTATCATCTCCGCGATCACTTCCGCCGCTTGCGGTCGCCCCAAACGTTTGCTCGCCGCCGCCATCGATCGCAACTTTTCTCGATCGCTCAACAGCTCGTCGATCAATCGCTCCAGTCCATCCGAAGTCAAATCTTTGTTGAGGATCATCCGCGCGGCGCCTGCCTCGACCAACTCCCGCGCGTTGAACTCTTGGTGATTTTCCGCCGCAAACGGATATGGGATCAATATCGCCGGCACGCCTCGCGCCGTCAGCTCCGCAAGCCCCGTCGCCCCCGCTCGAAACACCGCCAAATCCGCCATCGCCATCGCCCGCGGCATGTCATATAAATACGGCTCGACCCGAATGTGATCGAGCGTCGAGAAATCGACGCCCGCGTCCTTCAATCGAGTGATCACATCATCGTATTCGCCGCGCCCCGTGACGTGCAGATATTGTACCCGGGGATCGCTCGACGCGCGGACGAGCACATCAATCATTGCGCGGTTGATCGAGCGCGCCCCTCGACTGCCGCCCGAGATCAATACCACCGGCTTGCCGTCAACGAAGTTATACGCCTTGAGCCCCTCCGCGCGGGTGCCCTCGAGTACCGATTTGCGGATCGGATTGCCGGTGTAAGTCGTCTTATCGGCGGGGAATTTTTTGAGCGCGCGCTCCGAGCCGACCGCAATCTTCGTGACGAACTTCGACAGGATTTTATTCGTAATGCCGGCGACCACGTTCTGTTCTTGGATCAGAGTCGGGACGTGATCGAGCGCCGCCGCCAAAAGGATCGGTCCGCAAACGTAACCGCCCGTCCCGACTACCACATCAGGCTGAAAATCTTTGACGATCGCGCCCGCTTTCTTGATCGAGAGGATCGCGTTGGCGGCGCGCTTGAAATTCTCCAGCGTAAAGTGCCGCTCGAATCCGCCCGCAAGATCGAGTGCTCGAAACGGGATATTCTCCTTCGGAATGATGTCCGCCTCGAGCCCATGCTCGGTGCCGACGTATAAAAAATCCGCCGACGGGATTTTCGATTGCACCGTCCGCAATAACGTCAGCGCGGGGTAAATGTGACCGCCCGTGCCGCCACCGCTCATTATTATTTTCATCTCTCAACTCCCAATCCGTTGACCAGCCGCTTGAAATCCCGCCCGCGCTCCTCGAAGCCGTTATACATGTCAAAGCTCGCGCACGCCGGCGACAACAACACGATCTGATCCGCCTGCGCAATCTCCCGAGCGATTTCGACAGCCCGCTCCATCGAATATCCTGCCTCATGAATCTTTCGACCGTCGAAACCGTTCTTGAGCGCCGCCGCTTTAAATCTAGCCGCCGCGTCGCCGACCAAGATCAACTCGTCGACCTTCGTTCGAACCAACGTCATGAACTCCGTCAAGTCCGTGCCTTTATCGTCGCCGCCCGCTATCAAAATTATTTTCCCGTCAAACGTCTCCAGCGCCTTGATCGCCGAGTCGGTGTTCGTCGCCTTCGAATCGTTGTAGTACTTCACGCCGTCGAGCTCCCGTACAAATTCAATCCGATGCTCCACGCCCGCAAAACTCATCAACACGCCGCGCATTCCCTCAGCCGTTGCGCCCGCCAACCGCGCCACCATCGACGCCGCCAACGCATTCTCCACATTGTGCGCGCCCTTGATCCCAAGCTCCGCGATAGAACACAGCCGCTCCGTCCGACCGTTGAGCCGAATTACCAACTCGCCGTCGAGCACAAATGCTCCCTCGTCAAGCGCCTTCTGTCGACTGAAATAATACACTCGACACGGCGCCCGATCGATCATCCCGCGCGTGCGCTCGTCGTCGTAATTCAACACAAGATAATCCGTCGACGCCTCTTGCGCGAAGATGCGCTCCTTCATTGCCTGATACACTTCCATCGACCCGTGCCGCTTGAGATGATCCGGCGTCACGTTGAGGATTGCCGACACCCGCGGTCGAAAATGCTTCGTCGCCTCCATCTGGTAGCTCGATATCTCCGCCGCGATGCACCCGCCCGCGCCCACCTCGAGCGCTACCTCCGACAGCGCCACGCCGATATTGCCGCCCACGCCCACTTTTTCATACGCCGTCTCGAGCAGCAGCCCGAGTAATGTCACCGTCGTCGTCTTGCCGTTGGTGCCCGTCACCGCGCATATCGGCGACCGCGCCAAGTCATACGCCAGCTCCACTTCGCTGATGATCTCTATGCTCCGCGCGGAGGCTTCTTTTAAAAGCGGAATCCTCAACGGCACCGCCGGCGACACGATGATCAAATCCACGCCGTCAAGCTGCTCGTCCGTCTGTCGACCGAATTTCAAGCCGATCCCGAGCCGTCTCAACTCGTCGAAATCATACTTGAGATCGGCTTCCGATTTGGAATCGCTCAGCGTCACCTCCGCCCAAAATTTTTTCGCGATCTTCGCCGCCGCAAATCCGCTGATGCCCGCGCCGATCACCAAAATTTTTTTCCCCGTCAATTGCATCGATAAAAACCTCCGTCAACCCGCCATCACGCCGATCAGTCCGAGCACGCCGAACATCAGCCCGACCGACCAAAACACGAACACAACTTTCAGCTCCGACCAGCCGCTCAGTTCGAAATGGTGATGCAGCGGGCTCATTTTGAATACGCGCCGCCCCGTCGTTTGAAACGAGATTACTTGGATGATGACCGACAGCGCCTCGCATACGAATATCATTCCGATTACGATTAACAGCAGCTCGGTGTGCGTCAAGATGCCCGCCGCCGCGAACGCTCCGCCCAGCGCCAACGAGCCGGTGTCGCCCATGAAAACTTTCGCGGGGTGGAAGTTAAAGAATAAGAATCCGACGCACGCTCCGACGATCGCCGCGCAAAACAGCGACAGATCGTAGTGGCTCGTCAACAGGCAGATCGCCATATAGCAGCCCGCCGCGATCGCCATGCAGCCCGAGGCAAGTCCGTCGAGCCCGTCGGTCAAATTCACCGCGTTCGAGGCGCCGATCAATACGAGCGCGACGAGGATGTAATGAAACGCGCCGATATCGATCTCGTCGTGAGTAAACGGAATCCACAGCGTGGTTTGAATGTCGAGCATCGTCGAGCCGATCAGCACCGTCACCACCGCGATGATGATTTGCCCCAATAATTTTTGCCGCGCCTTTAAGCCCAAATTTCGTTTCTTGACGACTTTGATGTAATCGTCGAGAAAGCCGAGGACGAAATGTCCGAGCATGATGAACAGCGCCAATAAAATTTCCGTC
This sequence comes from uncultured Selenomonadales bacterium, assembly GCA_946411735.1. GTDB lineage: Bacteria > Bacillota > Negativicutes > Selenomonadales > Selenomonadaceae > Quinella. The sequence goes on along the minus strand of CAMKFB010000020.1, from coordinate 5,678 downwards.
GAGAGCGGCGCGGTGAGCAGCGTCGCGACGGTGATGCCCGTGATCAAAAATAAGCCGCCCATCGTCGGAGTGCCGCTTTTCTTTTGATGCGATGCCGGTCCTTCCGAGCGGATGCTCTGTCCGAATTTCAATCGATGCAGGAGCGGGATGCACACCGGTCCCAACATCAAAACCACGCCCAAGGCGATCGCTGCCGCCGTCAATAAGTCTGTCATGAGTTCACCTCAAAATATTTTTTCCCGCCCGCCCACCCTTTTATGCCCTGCGGGCATCGGCTTTGTGGGGCGCCGCCGACGCTCCCACCCCTCGAGTGCGGCGCCCAACGGAGGATGGACCCCACCCTGCGTCGGCGGCGCCCAAATCGAACGTCGTCGCTCACATCGACCGCCGCCGCCTTTGACCGCGCCGCTGACTTCGATCCGTCGTCGTTTTTCGAATTGCAAAGGTGAAACCTTTGGAAGGGTGGGTGGGCGGGAGAAAAATCCGCGCGGAGCGCCCTGCCTTCAATCGTCAAAAACCGAAGTACTGTTCTCGGATCGCTCTCAACGATTCGGCGTCGGTCGAGTACTCACCATCGTTGAGCCCTTCCATTAACCCGTTGTACGACAGTACATTAAAGCCCGACCGCACATAAAATTTCTCGTCGCAAATAAACACCTTCCCCCGCCCGTCGCCTTGACTCATTCGGAAGTTCGAGTATCGCTTAAATTCCTTGCGGAGCGCCTTCGCCGCCTTGCGAGTGATCGCATCGGTCGAATCGCCCGAGCCGTACAAAATTTTGATCTCAACGCCCCGTTCAAGCAACTCCCTCAGCCGCGGCTTCAACGACCGCATCACTTTGAACGATATCCGCGCCGACATTATGTCCAATTCACACTCAACAACCGCCAGCGCCTCGTCGAGCCGCCGACGTACCTCCCGATCCCCAATCCGATCGAGCCGAGCGTCAATCGAATGAGCCGCCGCCCGCTCAAGCTCCTCCTGCAAGTCGAATAGCATCTGTTGAGTATCCTCGCGTTGAAGCTCCGCCGCCCGCAACTTTTCTTTCAGTTGAGCACCGCACTCATCAAGCCGATCAAACAGCGCCTGCATCCGATCATTGTAAGCCCGATCCAACGCCCGCAATCGCTCAAGCCCATCCGCGCGGAGCCCCGTCGATCTCATTCGCCCGAGCGCCGTTCGAAGATCATCGTTGAGCCGTTTCATCGCCTCGAATGTCGAATCGCCCTCCCGATATACCAGCGCCGAGATCACAAACCGCGCCGATAACAGCGCCGCAACATAATACTCCGCCCACGCCAAGCGCTCCGAACAGCCGCAGAAAGTTGACGCAAACACCGTCGCCGCCCCTCCGACCGTCCACAATTCGACGCGCTTGATCGGTCGCGCGCGGCACTGTCGAAAAAATATCCGGCACAATCGAACGCCGCACGCCACGCTCAACGCGATCGCAATCGGCGGCTCGGGGAAAAACATCAAAAATAAGCACGGCGCCGCCGCCAATATCGCCAACTCCATCTCAGCGAACCTTGCAAATTATGATCTCGAGCGCGCCGTTGTAAATCTCGACAGTGCCGTCAATCTCAACCGTCGCGCCCGTCGTCAGCGCCGATTGCAATAAATTTTTCGCCGCCGCTTGCTCCGAAGGCGCCTCCTCGTTTTTGAACAGCACGCCCTTGATCATCTTTTGATTGGTCGGATCGCGCAGGAGCAAAAACACATGCCCCTTGCCGCTCGAGAGCGACGCCACTTGAGCCCGCACCGAAATTATTTCGCCGCGCATCGACGGCGTCAGTCCGAACGCCCGCCCCGCTTGCTCAAAATGCTCGTGCAAAAACCAACCGCCCGCGATCAATGCGAACAGCGCCAGCCACTTCGCCGCCTCTTTGACATTCATTCGAAGTACCTCAAATGAGCTCGATGATTTTCTCCATGCGCATCGCGCGCGAACCTTTGAAAAGAATCGTGTCGCCGTCCCGCACGATGCCGCGCAGATATTCCGCCGCCTGCTCGTGAGTGTCGGCGGTAAAAATTTTTTCGACGCCTGCCGCCGCCGCGCCCTCGGCAATAAAATGCCCCAGCTTGCCGAAAGTCACCAGCACGTTGAAGCCCCGCTTGGCAAGATCGGCGCCCACCGCTCGATGAAGACTTTCAGCCCGATCGCCCAACTCGAGCATATCTCCCAGCACCGCAATCTTTCGACCGTCGGCAATCTCCGCCGTCGTCGCAATCGCCACTCGCATCGACGCCGGACTCGCATTGTACGCGTCGTTGATAATCTGAATGCCGTTGCGATCGATGATCTCAAATCGCATCTTGGTCGTCGCCAAAGTCGTAAAGCCCGCGCGGATCTCATCAGCGCCGAGACCGAGCGAAATGGCGGAGGTTATGGCGGCAAGCGCATTGCTGATGTTGTGGCGCCCGATGATCGGGATCTCGCCGTCATAAGTGACGCCCTTGTAGACGATGGCGAAGTAAGTCGAAGAACGGCGGGTGATAATATTGAAGCCCTTGACGTCGGCGTCGTGATCGAGCGCAAAGGTCATCACTCTGACGCCGGGCTTGACGCGATCGATCATCGCCGAAACATTTGGGTCGTCGGCGTTGAGGACGACCGCGCCGCCGGGATCGATCGCCTCGACCAGCTCCGCCTTGGCGCGCGCAATATTCTCGATCGAGCCGAGCAGTTCGATGTGAGTCTCGCCGACGTTGGTGACGATGCCGACGGTCGGACGGACGAGCGCCGCCAACGGCTCAATCTGATGAAGCCCGCGCATGCCGATCTCGATCACCGCCGCCTTATGGTTTTCGTTGAGCTCGAGCAGCGTCTTGGGCACGCCGATCTCATTATTGTAATTGGCGGTGGTCTTAAGGACGGGACCGAGCGGCGAAATCGCGGCGGCAGTCAGATCCTTCGTGGTAGTCTTGCCGTTGGAGCCGGTGATGGCGACGATGGGGATGTCGAATTTATTGCGCCAGGCGCCGGCGATTTTTTGATAGGCGTCGAGGGTATTGCCGACCGTCATGACAGCGCCCCTCGGAGGAATATTTTTCGGCGCGCAATCGCTCGAGACGAGCACGCCGCCCGCGCCCTTGTCGATCGCCTCGACGGCAAAGTCCTCGCCGTTGAAGCGATCGCCCTTGAGCGCGACAAACAGACTGCCGTGGATAATTTTGCGGCTGTCGGTGGTGACGGTGTCAAAAATATTATCGCCCCCGCGAACGAGTCGGGCGCCGGCGGCGCGGAGGATTTCGTCAATCGTCAGATGCAAATCAAACTCTCCTTTGCAATGATTTAGGTCAAGTATATCAGATCGATTGGCGTTTGCAAACACATTCGCATTGATGTAAAATGCGGCGCGGAAGGAGTGTTGATTTAAATGAAACGCGGCGCGATTTTCGACATGGACGGCACGCTGGTCGACACGGAGAAGTATTACACTCGAGCGTGGTTCGAGACGGCGGACGATTTCGGTTTGGAGCGCAATCCCAACGTTGCGTCGATGTGCTCGGGCGGCTCGAGACTTCAGCATCGCTGGATCATCGGCAAGTTGTTTCCGACGGTCGATGCGGACGACTACATTGACAGGACGATCGCTCGAGTCAAGCGCATGACGGAGGAAGAAATTTTGTTGTTGCCGGGCGTGAAGGAGACGCTTGAGCGCTTCCGCGCGGAGGGTATCAAGATGGCGGTGGCGTCGAGCTCGGCGATGGTCGACATCGAAAAAAATCTGACGCGGGTCGGGATCATCGACTGCTTTGATGCGTTGGTGAGCGGTCAGCAATTCGATCACTCGAAACCGCTGCCGGATATTTTTATATTTGCGGCGGGGCGCATCAACGTCAATCCGCGTGATTGTTGGGTGTTCGAGGACAGTTTCAACGGCGTGAAGGCGGGCAATGCGGCAGGCAGCGCGACAATCATGATTCCTAATCAGGTGCAACCGACGGAGGAGATCAGAGCGTTGACGGCGGGCGTCTACGACAGTTTCAACGAATTTCTCCGCGCGGAGTGCCAATGATGTCGGTCAAGAGCGTGAGTAAATTTTTGTCGCTGGTGCTGAGACACAAGCCGGAGGTGGCAGGGCTGAAACTCGATCCGCACGGTTGGGTGGACGTTGATAAGCTGCTCGACGGCTGTCAAAAGCTCGGTAAGGACATTGACATGGCGATGCTCGAGCGGACGGTGGTGGAGAATGACAAGATGCGCTTCACCTTCAACGGCGACAAGACGAAGATCCGCGCCAACCAAGGGCATTCGGTTTTGGTGGACGTGGAGCCGGAGGAAGAAATGCCGCCACTGTATTTATATCACGGCACGTTGGAACGAAATTTGTCGTCGATCAAAGAGCGCGGGCTGTTAAAGATGAATCGGCTGCACGTGCATTTGTCGCTCGACGAGGAGACGGCGGAAAAAGTTGCGGCTCGACGAGTGGGCGCGTCGCTGATATGCAAGATTGACTCGGGAGCGATGGCGCGCGACGGATATAAATTTTATCGATCGAAGAACGGGGTGTGGCTGACGGATCACGTCCCGCCGAAGTACATCACATATCTCAAGGGAGCGATTGAATGACGAGAACGATATTGGAGGTTCCGTACGGCACGCGCGATTTCTTACCGCGGTCGGCGGCGAATAAGCGTGCGGTGGAGCGGCGGATCATGGAGCTGTTCACGCGATACGGCTACGAAGAGGTCGTGACGCCGACGCTGGAGTATCTTGAGACGCTGACGACGGGCGGCGGGCGTTCGCTTGAGCCGCATATGTTCAAGCTGTTCGATCGCAACAATCGGACGCTGGCGTTGCACCACGAGATGACGACGCCGATTGCGCGGCTGGTTTCGAGCCGATTGAAGGATGAGCCGCTGCCGCTGAAGTTATCGTACAACACGAGCGTGTTTCGATATGAGCAGACACTGCCGGGGCGGCAATGCGAGTTCTATCAGGCGGGCGTGGAGTTATTGGGCGTGTCGTCGACGGCGGCGGACGCGGAGATCATAGCGTTGGCGGTGGAGGCGCTCGGCGCGGCGGGGCTCGAGGAGTTTGAAGTATGCCTGGGTCAAGTGGAGTTCGCCAACGGCTTGCTGGATCAATACGCGCTCGAGCTCGAGACGCAAATTTTATTTAAGGCGGCGCTCGAAAGTCATGACATAGTGGGGCTGGAGTCGATCGTCGACGGTTTGAAAATCGATGAGTCGTCGAAAAAAATTTTAAAGACGCTGCCGTATCTGCATGGCGGGGAGGAAATTCTTTCGAGGGCGTCGTCGTCGATCGACAACGGACGGAGCCGACGGGCGCTGGAGAATTTATCGGAGATATATCGGCTGCTCGAGAGCTATGATGTGGCGGATCGGATTGTGTTTGATCTCGGGCTGATTCGCGATTTCAATTATTACACGGGCATGGTATTCGAGGCGTATGCGCCGGGGCTTGGCTATTCGTTGGCGGGCGGCGGACGATACGATCACATGCTCAAGGATTTCGGCATGGCGTGTCCGGCGACGGGCTTTGCGCTGGGGATCGAACGGCTGTTGTTGGCGCGCAAGCGTCAAGGGCTGATCGAGGATTTGAGAGTGCGCGGGACGTATATCGGCTATGAGGAGTCGAAGGTTGGCGAGGCGATCGCGGTCGCAAAAAAACTCCGGGCCTGCATAACCATTTGTCACAAAAGGATTTA
>CAMKFB010000019.1 GCA_946411735.1 uncultured Selenomonadales bacterium | reverse complement strand
CTTGTAACTTTTTTTCGAGCCCGCCTCGACCAGCGTCTTCGTCGGATAAAACACCGTAAACTTCACGCCGCCGCCGAAATCAAGCACGTCGCCGTCCTTCAAATGCCCGATCGGAATCCCGCGCGCCTCCGCCGCCTTCACGTAATTGGTATAAATCTTCGACGTCGAAGGCATGCCGTTGTCGTCGATCTCCTTGATGTTGAGCTTGCCGTCCTTCAACAGCCGCTCGATGCCGCCGATGTGATCCGCGTGCGGATGCGTCAATATCACTCGGTCGAGCTTTTTGATCTTCGTCCTGTCGAGCTCCGCCACCAACTTCTCGCGCTCGTCGATGTCGCTCGTGTCGATCAGGATGTTCTGCTTCTTCGTTTGAATCAAAATCGCGTCGCCTTGACCGACGTTGAGCATTTGGATCGTCAGATCGCCCTTGACTGTCGGTTGCTCGACCGTCGCCGTCGATTGATTGCCGGGCTGATCGGTCGTCGACGGCGCGGAGGTTTGTTGCGATCCGCAGCCCGCGAATACCAATGTCGACAGCAATGCCAGCGCCGACAAAAATTTTTTCAGTTTCATCCGTGCGTCGCCTCGAGAATATATTTTTCGATCCCGACCGCCACTCCGTCCTCGTGCACGCTCGGAACCGTATGCTTCGCAAGCGCCTTCAATTTCGGATTGCCGTTGCCCATCGCGCACCCGCAGCCGACCGTCTGAATCATCTCGAGATCATTTAGCCCGTCGCCGAACGCAAAACTGTTCTCGACGGGAATGTTCAGATACTCGAGCGCGTGCAAAATGCCGCTGCCCTTGGTATTCTTTCGAGAATACAACTCGAGATTGTTGTAGTGGGACGGATCGGTGATGCCCGTCAGCACATCGGAGTTGAGCCAACGATCGTGAAAATCCTTGATCGCCTCGTCGAAATGCCCGCTCACGAACTCCATCTTGTGGACGGCGATCTTTTCTTGATCGAACTCGCGAACGAAGCGCCCGACGTCGAGGAACCGATTGAAAAAAGCCTCCATCAGCTTAAAATTTTTTTTGAGATAAACGCACGGATGGCTCTCGAAAATGTACTCGACGCCATGCGCGTCGCAAAATCCGATCAGCTCCTCGACGAGCTTTCGATCGATCGGCTCATCGAACACAATATTGTCGCCGACCTGCACGACCGCGCCGTTCATCAGCACAAAGCCGTCGAACTCGAGCGTCATAATCTCGGGATCGATGAACTCGATCGGGCGACCGCTCGCGATGAATATGTAATTGCCCTCGTCCTTGAGGCGTCGGAGCGCCGCGCGGACTCGAGCGGACGGCTCATTCATTCCCTTGGACACGTCGATAAGCGTGCCGTCGATGTCGAAAAACGCTGCCTTCCTCAACGCCTTTTTCCTCCCTTGCCTTTATACATGATCACCGCGCGCACGATGAGCATCGTGAACCACATGCTGAACAGGACGATGTAGATGATGTCGGAGATTTCGAGATTGTCGTAGTCGAATTTCGCGAACAGAAACACCGCCGCGACGAGCAGAAGGCAATCGAAAGGACGCAAAATTTCTTTGATCACTCGTTTCAAACGATCGACTTTAACCAAACGATCACCTCCAAAAATTACTTCGTCGCCATTATAATTGAAGGGATTCTGATTATCAAGCGCAAGCCGTTGAAAAATTGGGCTTGATATGCGAAAATGAGACAAAAAAATTGGAGTGATCTCAATGGCGATAAAACTGTTCGTGACCGACATCGACGGCACGTTGTTGGTGACGGGGCGGGCGATCTCGGAAAAAAATCTCCGCGCGGTGCATGAGATGGTCGGCGCGGGCGTGATCTTCACATTGGCGACGGGGAGGATGTATCGCGCGACGCTGCCGATCGCTCGAGCGGCGGGCGTAGACGGACCGCTCATTGCATATAACGGGGCGCTGATCAAATCGACAACGGGCGAAGTGATCCACGAAGATTGTCTGCCGGCGGAGCTGATGCTTGAGCTGATCGAATTTGCGCGGGAGCGTGGTTGGCATTTGCAGACGTATGCGGGAGATCAACTTCGCTACGCTCGACGCAATGAGTTGTCTGACGGTTACGAGGCGGCGGTCAACGTCAAGGGCGAGGCGGTCGGTTGGGATGCGCTCGAGAAATTTTCGGAGGGCAGTTATAAGGCGCTGCTGGTGACCGACGGCGCGGCAGCTTCGGATGAGTCGATCAAGATTTTGACGGCGACGTTCGGGGATCGGCTCGACGCGGTGAAGTCGAATCCGCAGTACGTTGAGATCACATCGAAGGGCGTGTCGAAGGCGAAGGCGTTGAGAATTTTGGCGGCGCGGTACGGGCTGTCGATCGAAGAGACGCTGGCGATCGGCGACTCGGGCAATGACGTGCCGATGCTCCGCGCGGCGGGCGTGGGCGTGGCGATGGGCAATGCGTCTGACGACGTAAAGGCGGCGTGCCGATATGTGACGGGGCTTTGCGCCGAGGACGGATTTGCGGCGGCGGTCGACCGTTTTGTGTTCAATCGATAATTGATGGGGCGACGGAAAAAAATTTTTTCGACCCGCCCGCCCACCCTCGAAAAAATTTTTTTCAAATAAAAACAGCGCTCACGGTCGCGGGCGCCCCAAAACCGTTGCCCCATCGGGCGGAAAAAATTATTGGAAGGTGAGTCATCATGGATGAGATGGATAAAATTGCGTCGGAGATCGACCTCAGCAACGTCAAGCGCGAAAACGCCGAGGGCAGCATCTCCTCAAAAAATATCGGCGCCGACGACGAGCAGTCTCGACTGGTGATCGTCACGGGCATGTCCGGCTCCGGCAAAACTCTTGCCTGCCGCTTCCTTGAGGATCTCGGCTATTTTTGCGTCGACAATCTCCCGCCGATCTTCATTCCCAAGTTCGTCGAGCTGTGCAATCACGTCGGCGGTCACGTCAAACGCGTTGTGCTCGTCGTCGACACGCGCAGCCGAGATTTTTTCGACACTCTCGCTCGTGTGCTCGAGGACATGGATAAAGCCGATCAAGCCTACGAAGTTCTCTTCATGGACGCCTCCGACGAAGCGATCATCCGTCGATACAAAGAGACGCGCCGTCGACATCCCATGGCGCCGTCGTCTCGAATTTCCGAAGGCATTTGCAAGGAACGCGCGCGGCTCGAGATCGTCCGAAGCAAGGCGACGTACATCATCGACACCTCCAACCTTGCCAAGGTCGAGCTCAAGGATAAAATTTTGAAGCTGTTCAGCACTCACGAAGGCGATCGAATGAATATCAACGTGCTCTCGTTCGGATTCAAATTCGGCATGCCGCTCGACGCCGACATGGTTCTCGACGTGCGCTTCCTGCCCAATCCGTTTTACATCGACACGCTCAAGCATAAATCGGGCGCCGTCCCCGAAGTCGCCGCTTACATCGAGTCGAAAACCGTCACTCAAGAATTTGAGAAGCGGCTCGACGCGCTGATCGATTTTCTCGTGCCGCAATACGTCAAGGAGGGCAAGAGTCAACTCGTGATCGCAATCGGCTGCACCGGCGGCATGCACCGCTCGGTTTACATCGCCAAATACATTTTCGAGTTCCTCAGCCGGCGCGGCTACGCGGTCAACCTCGAGCATCGCGACCTGATGAAAAACGACGTTTGGGAGACGGGTCTGACGAAGGAGTGATTTGATTGCTTCACCTTTTGAAGTGGCTCTACCCGGGCATGCGGCTCAAGCGGTGGCTGCTGCTGTTCGCGCTCGGAGTGCTGCTGATCGGACTCGGGCTGGCGCTGGTTTTCAATTATAAATATCTGGATCGGATCGAGGAGGAAATTTTTCGGCTGGTATACTTGTCAACGGGCGGCTACAATTATATGATCACAACGCTGACGGGCGTGGCGGTGGTGGTGGTCGGGCTGTCGATGATGATGTTCGCGACGCGACAGATCATCCGCTCGATCATCGTAGTTTTATTGCCCGAGACATCGGATCGACTGGTCGATCTGATCTACGAGAAGCGCAAACTCGGACGCGGACCGGCGGTGACGGTAATCGGCGGCGGGCATGGGTTGAGCGTGCTGTTGAGAGGAATAAAATCGTCGACAAGCAATGTCTCTGCGGTGGTGACGGTCGCCGACGACGGAGGCTCGAGCGGACGGTTGAGAGAAGAGCTGGGGATCATACCGCCGGGCGATCTGAGGAACTGTCTGGTGGCGCTTGCCGACACCGAGCCGTTGATGGAAAAATTGTTTCAGTATCGATTCGAGGGCAAAACGGCGCTGGCGGGACACAGCTTCGGGAATTTATTTATCGCGGCGATGAACGAAGTGACGGGCGATATGGAGACGGCGCTGCAGGAGTCGTCGAAAGTGCTGGCGGTCAAGGGGCGGGTGTTGCCGGCGAGCAAAGAGCACGTGCGGCTCGACGCGATAATGGAGGACGGCTCGGTGGTCGAGGGCGAGTCGCAAATCCCCGAGGCGCATAAGAAAATTCGACGGGTGAGACTATATCCGAAAAAGGTTCCGGCGGTACCGGCGGCGCTCGAGGCGATCGAGACGGCGGACGCGATTATTTTGGGACCCGGCAGTTTATATACGAGCATCATGCCGAATTTGTTGGTGGAGGGCGTGGCGAAAGCGCTGCAAAAAAGCAAGGCGCTCAAGATATATATTTGCAATGTGATGACGCAGCCGGGCGAAACGGACGGCTATACGGCGTCGATGCACGCGAAGGCGATCCTCGACCACGCGGGCAAGGGCGTGATCGATTACGTATTGGTCAACAGCGCGCCGATTCCCGAGGAGATGTGTGCGGAGTTGGGAGCGGAGGCGGTCGTGATCGACGAGGATAAGATCAACGCATTGGGGATGGGTTTGATCAAAGCGGATTTGATCAGCGAAACGGAAGCGGGGCGTCACGATCCCGAAAAGTTATGCGCGGCGGCGATGAAAGTCATCTACGAGATGCAGCCGCGCACACATTCTTGAATCGAGGCGATCTGCGATGTCTTTTGCATCAGACGTAAAAGCCGAACTCATTCAGTTTGACGCGCCCGCCGATTGTTGCCTTCGCTCCGAGCTCCACGCGATTTTAAAAATCGGAGGCATTCTCGTCGACAACCGCCTCGAATACTCCAATCACTCCGCCGCCGTCGTGCGCCGCGCGCTGTATCTCGTCCGACGCCTTTACCCCGATGCCCGCTCCGCGATTGCCGTCACCCGCTCCCAAGGTCGATATCGAAACAAGCGGTACTACATTCGATTGTACTGCAGTGATCCGAGCGAGCCGCTGCTGCGAAATTTTTTCGGCGAAGAATTTCCGACGGAGGATTGCTGCCAAGCGGCGTATTTGCGCGGTGCGTTCCTTTCGACCGGCACCATCAGCCGCCCCGAGAAGCACACTTATCATTGGGAAGTCTCGTCGCCGCGCGAACAGGCGGCGCAATTTTTGGCGCGGTCGATGAATCGGCTCGACTTCCCCGTGAGGATTTTCGTCCGCCACGAGCAGTTTGTCGTCTACCTCAAGGATTACGAGTCGATAGTTGACTTTCTGTCGTTCGCCGGCGCGCCTCAAGCGGTCGAGCGATGCGAGATCGCGCGCAATATAAAGAGTGTGCGGCGGCTGGCGAATCAATTGGTCAATTGCGAGACGTATAATCTGCAGAGGTCGGTCGATGCGGCGCAACGGCAGCTTGCCGACATCAAACTGATCCTCGATCACGGCGTCGAACTTCCTTTCGAGCTCGACGAGACCGCTCAAGCGCGGCTGCGTCATCCCGAAATGTCGATGCCTGAGCTGGCGTCGATTTTGTACGTTTCGCGGTCGGGGCTGAAATATCGAATGCGCGGGCTGCGAAAGATCGCCAACGAGTTGCGCCAATCCTAATTCCCAATTAGCTATTGACGGCGCGGTTTTTTGTTGGCAAAATATCTTTAAAGAAAACAAAGAGAGGTGTTGCGCAGTGGCGAGGACAATTTCGATCGCCAATCAGAAGGGAGGCGTCGGCAAGACCACGACCGCCGTCAATCTCAGCGCGTCGCTTGCCGCCAAGGGTCGAACGGTGCTTTTGATCGATTGCGACCCGCAAGGCAACGCGGCAAGTGCGCTCGGCATCGACAAGCTATCCGACGCCAAAACGATTTACGACGTGATGATCAACGGGCTCGACGCGCGCGCCGCGATCCAAAAATCCGACTTCGGCGTCGAGATCATTCCTTCGAATATCAACCTTGCGGGGGCGGAGGTCGAACTTGCCGCGCTCGACGGGCGGGAATTTAAGATGCGCGAGGCACTCGAAACTCTTCTCGACGCGTACGATTTTATATTGATCGATTGCCCGCCTTCGCTGGGGCTGTTAACGCTCAACGCGCTCAACGCCTCCGATGCGGTACTGATCCCGATCCAATGCGAGTTCTACGCGCTCGAGGGCGTCACGCAACTGCTTCACGTGATCGAGCTGGTCAAGAGCAATTACAATCCGCTGTTGGCGATCGACGGGGTGCTGTTGACGATGTACGACGCGCGCACGCGGTTGGGTCAACAGGTGATCGCCGAGGTCAAAAAAAATTTCGGCTATCTGGTCTACGAGACGTTCATCCCGCGGAGCGTACGATTGTCGGAGGCGCCGTCGTTCGGCATGCCGATCATCGCTTACGACAAGCGTTCACGCGGCGCGCAGGTTTATCTGAGTCTGGCCGACGAAGTGTTAAATTCGACGCGGCAGGCGTGAGGTGAGGAGTATGGCAATCAAACGCGGAGGGCTCGGCAAAGGACTGGGCGCGCTGTTGACGCAGTTCAATCAGAACGCCGATCAATCGCAAAAGGACATCTCCGATCTCGACATCGAAAAGATCAAGCCCAATCGTTGGCAGCCGCGACAGACCTTCGACGAGAATCAGCTGGCGGAGCTGGCGGAGTCGATCAAGCTCTACGGAGTGCTGCAACCGCTGATGGTGCGCTCGCTCGGCGACGGCTCGTATGAATTGATCGCGGGGGAGCGGCGGTTACGGGCGTCGAAATTGGCGGGGCTGGAAAAAGTTCCGGCGATCATTCGCGACTTCACCGACGCTCAAATTCGGGAGGTCGCGATCATCGAAAACGTCCAGCGCGAAAATCTTAATCCGATCGAAGAGGCACAGGCGTATGATCGATTGATCAACGAATTCGGCTGCTCTCGAGAGTTCATTGCGTCGAAGATCGGCTGCAGCACGGCGCGGCTGTCGATGTTGCTTCGTCTGTTGAAGTTGGCGCCGCGCGTTCAAGAAATGATCGCCGCAGGCGAATTGACGGTCACGCAAGCGTCGCCGCTGTTGACGATCGAGGACGCCGAAATTCAAACGCAGACGGCGGAGCTTATCATCTCGGAAAAATTATCGGCGCGCAAAGTCAACGCGTTTATCGAAGAGCTCAAGTCCTCGGGCGTGCTCGAATCGCTCACCAACGGCACAGCACTTGTAGAGGAATCGATTGAGGAACCGCTCGAGGAGCCGATCGAAGAGCCGATCGATGACGTGACGATCGATGAACGGGTCGCAAACGAGGCGGACGAGATGACGTTCTTCGTCAAGCAATCGGAGGCGGATTTGTCGAGGAGATTAAATCGGCGGGTGTCGATCAAACTCGGGCGTCGTCGAAATCGGCTCGAGATCGACTTCGCCGACATCGACGATCTGCTCGGTCTGATGAAACTTTTCGAGCAGCCTTCGGGGACGACTGTCAAGAGAGGAGCTAAAATGTAGATGGGGTCCGCCGGTTTTCTTGGGAGCAATTCGACGTACGTGCTAATCGCCGCGGGCGTCATACTCGTCATCACCTACGCAATCATAATTAATATGTGGATGGAGCTGTCGTACGTGAAGAGCCGCTATCGCCGGATGATGGCGGGCGTGGAGGGCGGCAATCTGGAGCGGATGATCGCCGACCACATCGAACTGGCCGAGAGCATTTCGAGCGATCGCAAAGATTTTCGTAAGGATATCGAGCGGCTTGACGCTCAACTGGCGAAGGCGATCACGCGCGTGGGCGTGGTGCGGTTTGACGCGTTTGACGATGTCGGGAGCGATTTGAGTTATTGCGTGGCGCTGCTCGACGGGGGCAACAACGGTGTGATAATCTCGAGCATTTTCGGTCGGGAGGAGGCGCGCACGTACGTGAAGCCGATCGTGGGCGGCGAGTCGACGTACAAACTGACGCGCGAGGAGGAGCAGGCGCTCCGCGAGGCGATGAATAAGTAGGAGGCAGTACGTTTTTTGAGTAAGGAAGAAAAATCGCTCGACGTGAAGGCTTTTTACGCCGAGGATCAATCGACGGGAACTCAATCGACGGGGAAAAAATATTTATTCCGATTGACTTCGCCGGACGGATCGAAGGAGCGGCGGTGGGAGCTGTCGCCGGGGCTGTTGAAATTCGGCGTGTTCTCGATGGCGGTCGGGGCGCTGCTGTTGATGGGGACGGGCGCGGCGACGGTGTACTCGGCGCTGAACTTTCGACTGAACCAAGCGGCGGTGACGGAGATGGAGCAATCGACGACGCTGCAGCAAGAGCAATTGTTGAGCCTGTCGAAGAAGGCGGGCAAATTATCGGAGCAACTGCAAAACTTGACGCAGATGGAGCGGGAGTTGCGAATCCAAGCGGGAGTGGCGCCGCCGGAGGAAAAATCGGAGGCTCAACCTTCGGAGCAATCGACGGCGGACTCGACGGAAGCTCCGCGCGGAGAGGAAGAGATTGCGGATGAGCCGCTTGACGAGCCGATCGATGAGTGGTCTGATGAGTATGACGGACAAGGCGGACCGATCGAGGGGCTTGACGTTGAGTCGGTGAATGAGGCGCTGGCGATGCTCGAGAGCGGGATTGTGGATCGGCGAGGGAGTCTGGTGCAATTGCAAGACGAGTTGAAGAAGCAGCGTGAGCAGATTGCGACGCTGGTCAATCAGAGCAACGCGATCGCGGCGGCGACTCAAGCGATGCAATCATTTGGAGTGCAAGGCGCGGCGCCGTTTGCGAACGGTCAAGTGCCGAACAATTCATTTGCGATGGGCTTAAGCGATGCGGCGTCGAATGTGCCGGCGATTTGGCCGACGACGGGCGTGGTGACTTCGCCTTACGGCTTGCGCTGGGGCGGGACGGATTTTCATCCCGGCATCGACATTGCCAACGATATGGGCACGCCGATAGTGGCGACGGCGGACGGCGTGGTGGTGTACGCGGGCTGGAACGCGGGCGGCTACGGCAATATGGTCGACATCGATCACGGCAACGGTCTGATGACGCGCTACGGTCATGCTAGCCAGGTTGTGGTGAGCTCGGGGCAATTCGTCCGCCGCGGTCAAGTGATCGCGCTGATGGGCTCGACGGGCTTCTCGACCGGTCCGCACGTCCATTACGAGGTGCACATCAACGGCAAGCAGGTCAATCCGATCAGCTATCTGTAATTGTTTTGCCGACAAGGAATTTATGATCGAAGGGCTTTTACGCAAGACGGATGATTTGATCGTCAGGAAATATCGGGAGCTGTTCATGCCGACGCTGTTGTCGTCGTTTGCGTATTACCTCGGCAATATCCTGGACGGCGTGATCATCGGCAATCTGCTCGGCATCGACGCCATGACGGTCGTATATGCCTGCATGCCGCTCAATCAGCTTGCGACGGCATTGGCGTTGTTGCTTTCGACGGGGTCGACGGGAATGATCGCAATCGCCGCCGCCGCTCGAGAACACACACGCGCCGATTACATCTTCAACACGGTTTTGATGCTCACTTTGACGGTCGCGGTGCTGATTCCGATTGCGTTGTTGCCGACAATCGACGCTTTGACGGAAATTTTGTCTTCGGCGCCGGATTTGCGCCGCGACATGCAAGAATATCTGCCGCTGTTCATCATTCACACCGCGCTGATGCTCTGCGTTGTCGTTTGGCGATTTCTCATAAGAGGCGAAGGACTTGCGCGGCTCGTGAGTCGGAGCGTTGCCGTTCAACAGATCGCGAATATCCTTCTGACGATCCTGTTCATCAACAAATTTCATTTCGGCATTGCGGGCGCGAGCGGCGCTTTGGTGGTCGGCGACGTCCTCGGTTGCGTTTACTTGCTGACGAATTATTATCTGTCGAGAGAACGCAATCGAAAATTCATCAACATCTTTGCCGACGGCATGAAAAAATTGGGGGCTCAATCGCTCGAGACGCTCCGATCGGGCGCTGCCGCCGCAATGTTGTCCACATTGGTCGCCATAAAAGTCTGGGCGATCTATCAAATTCTCGGCAGGCTGGGCGGCGCGGAGGCGATGAGTTGCTACGCGATATGCATGACGTTGTGGTCGATCAGTTCGATGTTGACGTCAGCGTGCATTGACTCGGCGATGCCAATCGTGTCAACGCTATATAGCGAAAAGGATTTTTCGAGCATCCGCGCGATGATGCGACGACTCCGGCATTTTGTATTGAATTTGCTCGGCGGGTTTTTGGTGCTCATCCTGTTTTACCCGCAAATTCTTTTGAACATCTACGGCGTGGAAGGAGCCGCAGTCGAGCCGGCGGCGCGCGCGCTCCGATTTGCGGCGTTGAGCCTGCCGGGGACGGCACTCGTCATCCTTATGGTGTATTACTACACGACCTTGCAGCGACGACAGATTGCGTTTATGCTGTCGATTGTCGAGGGATTTTTGGCGGTGGTGCCGGCGACGTTTATATTGTCGACATTCTTCGGCGTGGACGGTGTCTGGTATTCGTTCTTGTTCGCGGCGCCGTTCGATGTACTTTTGATTTTGTACTACAGTCGTTCGCGCGGCTCGGACATATTTTTGATCGAGCGGAGCGATTCCGAAGTGCTCTATGATGTATCGTTGGTTGCAAACGAGAAGACGGCGGTAAGAATTTCGGCGGAGACGATTGAGGTGCTGAAAGACGCGGGGCTGTCGACGAACGATGCGACGCGCGTCGGCGTGGCGTTGGAGGAACTGACGATGAGCATCGCGCTGCCGGCGGTGGAGCGGGCGGCGAATGTCGATGTGCGGATAAAATTGAGCACAGCGGGGAGCGTGATAATCATCGTGCGGGACGACGGCATGCCGTTCAATCATTTGCTCCGGCGCGCGACGAACTCTCAGGGGCTTTTGACGGACGAGGTTGAAGTACTGAACGCGTTGGCGCGGAGTGTGCAATACAATCGGGTTTTGGGGCTGAACCAGATGGTCATAGAGATATAGAAATTTATGAGGCGTCGTCGAAGGGCGGCGATTTTTTTTTGCGTTGCCGAGCAACCTTGACGGGGCAATTATTATCGGCGCGCGGCAGGAAATTAATCAGCCGCGGCGAAAATCTCAACAAGCAATTATTCATCATAATCTTTTCGACTGCATTAATAAATTTAATGGAGGGCTTGATATGCAAAAGAGGGAGAGCTTACTCGAGGCGTATCTCAAGCGGGGATTCAGTCGGCGCGCGTTCCTCAAAGGATGCGTGACGTTGACTTCGCTGATGGGGCTGAGCATGAACATGGTCGGCAAGGTCGTCGAGGCGGCGGAAAATACTCCGTTGCCCGTCGTCATTTGGATTCACGGACATGAGTGCACCGGTTGCGACGAGTCGTTCATTCGATCGGCGTCGCCGCTTGCGTCCGATCTGGTGCTGACATCGATCGCGCTCGAGTACGATCATCTATTGAGCGCGGCGTGCGGTGCGCCTTTCGAGGCGCATCTCGATGAGACGATCGCCAAGTACAACGGTCAATACATCTTGTGCGTCGAGGGCGCGGTCTCGACGAAGGATAACGGCATCTACTGCATGAGCGGCGGTCATACGTTTACTCATCTGCTCGAGAAGGCGGCGCGCGGGGCGGCGGCGATCATCGCCTACGGCAGTTGCGCGGCGTACGGCGGCATTCAAGCGGCGAAACCCAATCCGACGGGCTCGGCGGGCATTACGAATTTTGTGGGCGGCAAGCCTGTGGTGAAAGTTCCGGGCTGTCCTCCGATCCCCGAGGTGATGACGGGCGTGGTGATGCACGTGGCGCTGTTCGGGACGATTCCTCCGCTCGACGGCGACGGTCGTCCGAAACAATTCTACGGCAATCGCATTCACGACACATGCTATCGTCGTCCGTTCTTCGACGCGGGCATGTTCGCGGAGACTTTCGACGATGCGGGCGCGCGCGCGGGCTGGTGCCTGTACAAACTCGGCTGTCGCGGACCCGAGACGTACAATTCGTGCGGCAATCTTCGCTGGTGGCAGGGCATGAGTTATCCGATCCAATCGGGCGCGCCGTGCATCGGCTGCAGCAACTCCAACTTCTGGGATGAAGACCCGCTCACCGATCGCATGCCCAAATACGGCAAGCTCGGCGACGTCGACAAGATCGGCGCGGGGATTGCGGCGGCGACGGCGGTCGGCGTGGCGGGTCATGCGGTGGCGTCGCTCGTTCAGCGCAATAAACGCGACAATCTGCTCGAGGAGCATGACGATCATTGATTCTGACAAACGAGGTGAAGATAAATGCCACATGTGGTTGTTGATCCGATTACAAGAATAGAGGGGCATCTGCGCGTCGAGGCCGACGTCAACGAGACCGGCACCGTCACCGACGCCCTTTCAAGCGGCACCGCGTGGCGCGGGCTCGAGCTCGTTCTCAAAGACCGCGATCCCCGCGACGCCTGGGCTTATATCCAACGAATTTGCGGCGTCTGCACGACCGCTCACGCCCTTGCTTCCGTCCGCGCGGTCGAGGACGCTCTCGGCATCACCATCCCCAAGAACGCCAACTATATTCGCAACATCATGGCGGCGACCTTGACGGTGCAGGATCACATCATCCATTTCTACCATCTGCACGCGCTCGATTGGGTTTCGCCGGTCGAGGCGCTTGCCGCTGATCCCGCCGCCACCGCCAACCTTCAGACTTCGCTGTTGAACGCATATCGGCTGCCTTTGACAGCCGAAGGCGCGTCGACGGAGGCTTTCGAGCACGACTTCCCCGCCGCCACGCCTCAACACTTCGCGGCGATCAAGAATCGAGTGCAAGCGATCGTCTCAAGCGGTCAGCTCGGAATTTTCGCCGCTCAATGGTGGGATCATCCCGACTACAAAATCCTCCCGCCCGAAGTTCATCTGTTGGCGGTCGCTCACTATCTCGAGATGCTCGACAAACAGCGCGAAATTATCACCCCGCACGTCGTCTTCGGCGGCAAAAATCCTCATCCGCATTACGTCGTCGGCGGTATGCCCTGCGCGATCTCGCTCAACGACGGCAACGCTCCGATTAACACCGCCCGCCTTGCGATTGTCGACCGCGCTATCAATATGGCGCGCTCGCTCGTCAACAATTTCTACCTGCCCGATCTGATTGCGATCGGCAACATCTACGTTCGCGCCGGCAAGGTCGACGGCGGCGGGCTCGCCAAGTCGCGCGTGCTGTCCTTCGGCTCCTATCCGCTCGACAGCTATACCGGCACCTCCAACGGCAATTTCTTCGACAATCTGTTGATCCGCAGCAACGCGGTCGTCGAGAATTTTGCGCTCGGCGTCAACGGTGCGACCATCTATCCGCTGTCGGCAAGCGATCTCGTCCGCGACGACGCTTTGACCGAGGGCGTTCAGCACGCGTGGTACGAATATCCGATGAGTGCGAAGGCGGATTTGCATCCGTGGGAGGGCATCACGAAGGATAAGTACACCGGTCCGAAGGAAGGCACCGGCACGATGTGGCAGACGCTCAACGAGAACGGCAAGTATTCTTGGCTCAAGACGCCGAAATGGCGGGGGCGGCTGTGCGAGGTCGGACCGCTGGCGAAGTACATCGTCATTTACACGAAATTCATGCGCGGGCTGCTGCCCGATGCGACGTGGGCGGAGCAGATGATCGTCAATCAGATCAACGCGGTGACGGGCGTGCTCGGAGTTGCGCCGGAGGTTTGGATGCCGACGATGGTCGGACGGACGGCTTGCCGCGCGCTCGACGCTCAATTGAACGCCGAGATCAATCGCTTCTTCTTCGACAAACTTATCGCCAACCTCAAGACCGGCGACGTTCAGACCGTCAACAACGAGAAGTGGTTCCCCGACAGTTGGCCAAAGAAGTGCATGGGCGTCGGCTTGTATGATGCTCCGCGCGGAGCGCTGAGTCATTGGATTGTGATCGAGGACGGTAAGACGGCGAATTATCAGTGTATCGTGCCGACGACGTGGAACGCTTGTCCGCGCGACGATGTGGCGGGGCATGGCGCCTACGAGTTGGCGATGATGGACACGCACATTGCGGACGCGTCCAAGCCGCTCGAGATTGCGCGCGTGATCCGCTCGTTCGATCCGTGCATGGCTTGCGCGACGCATCTCTATAACGCCAAGGGCGAGGAGATCAACTCGTTCTCGACCAGCCATTATTGATCGTTCAACTGTTGAGAGAAGGTGAGACAATGAAATCGGTCAAAGATGTCCAACGGAAGGAGTATTACATCTTCAGCCCGTTCCTGCGGATATTTCACTGGATAATGGTGGCCTCAATCCTGATCCTGTTCGGGACGGGGCTGCTGATCACCAAACCGGCGCTGGTGTCGTCGACGGAGCCGACCTTCACGGTGATGTCGATGGATTTGATCCGCGACATCCACTTCATCACGGCATTCGTATTCTGCGCGTCATTCATCCTGCGCATCTACGGATTCATCATCAACAAAGGCGATCGACTCTTCCCGCGCTTTTGGGAGGGACATTTTTACAGTGAGACGGTCGAGGTGGCGCTGCATTACATGCTGTTGAAACCGCATCACGCGCCGTTCCTGCGCAATCCTTTGGCGCGCGCGTCATACGCGGGGCTGTATTTGATGGTCGCAATCGAAATCCTGACGGGCTTCGCGATGTACTTTATGACGGAGCCGTCGGCGATCGGCGGCGCGCTGTTCGGTTGGGTCAACACGCTGCTCGGCTCGGAGATGATGGCGCATTACGTGCATCACTACGTAGCGTGGCTCATCATCGTCTTTGCGATCGGGCATTTCTACATGGTGCTGCGCGCGGAGTTCATGGAGGGCGAGGGCGAAGTATCGAGCATGTTCAGCGGCAAGAAGGTGCTTGCGCATGTGCCCAAGGACGCCAACGAGCTCGATTGATATTGTTTGACAAGGGCGCGGATGTGTGATAGACTGCAACGCTGTTAAAGATTTTGAGAGGAGCGATGCAGTTTGCCGAATATCAAAGCATCAGTCAAGAGTATCAAACAGGACGCGAAGCGTCATGCGCGCAATGTTTTCGAGAAGGAGCGCATCAAAAAGGCGAAGAAGAAGGTGTTGGCGGCGATCGCCGAAAACAATTACGACGAGGCGATGAGTCTGTTCTCGGCGGCGACGAAGGCGATCGATCAGGCGGCGGCCAATCACACGATTCATAAAAACAATGCGGCGCGCAAAAAGTCGCGGCTTGCGAAGAAAATCAACGCGATTAAGGCATAAAAAAATTTGGGGGCAATCGCCCCCTTTTTTGTTGTAATCGATCGATCAAAGAATGGCGTGAGCGACGACGAAGCCGACGCAGCAGCCGCTTATGACGATAATCAAGCCCGGGATCATGAAGGAGTGGTTGAGAATGTATTTGCCGATCTTGGTTGTGCCTGAGCGGTCGAAGCCTATGCACGCCAGGTCGGAGGGATAAGTCGGCAGGAAGAAGTAGCCGTAGCACGCCGAGATAAACGACATCAGCAGCACGGGATCCATCCCGACGCTCAACGCCATCGGGAAGACGATTGCGATCGCCGCCGCCTGACTGTTGACCAGTTTCGACGTGAGGAACGCGATCACCGCATACGCCCAAGGATATTCGGCGACGGCATTTCCGAGGAATGCTTTCAAGAAGTCCATGTGAGCGCCGAAGTAGGTATTCGCCATCCACGCTACGCCGTAGACCGAAACGAGCGCGACGATGCCGGATTTAAAAACTTGGCTGTTGCCGACGTCCTTCGCCTTGACTTTGCACACGACCAGGATCGTCGCCGCCACCATCAGCATGACCATCTGGATAACGTCAGTCATAGAGATTGCCTTCATCGCGCCCTTGGCATCGGGGAAATGCGGCAGGAGCTCGGGGAAGTTGCCGAGCATCGCGATGACGAAAATGCCGACGAAGAAAATATACATCGCGTGATAGTAGCTCGGCGGCAGTTCCTTATCCATCAACGACTCCGATTCGCCGTAGACGTATTCTTTGTTGGCGGGATCGCTTATGAACGCTTGGAACTCGGGGTCCTCGGACAATTCCTTGCCGCGCTTGTAACTCCACAGCGCCGCAAAGAAAACGCCCAAGCCCGTGGCGGGAATTGCCACCGCCAACAGTTCAAGAACGGTGTAAGTATAGCCGGCGCCGTGCATGAAGCCGACGATCGAAACGATCGCGACCGAAACCGGCGAGGCGCAAATACCCGCTTGCGAAGCGACCGAGGCGACTGCCATCGGACGCTCGGGGCGGATATTTTGTTTGATGGCGATGTCGTAGATGATCGGGAACATCGTGTAAACGACGTGACCTGTCCCGCACAGCACCGTCAAAAACCAAGTCGTCAGCGGCGCGAAGATTGTGATGTGCTTGGGATTATTCCTCAAAAATTTCTCCGCGTACTTGAGCATAACCGTCAAGCCACCGGAGGTTTGAAGGAATCCCGCGCAGGTGACGACCGCGAGGATTGTCAGCATGACTCCGATCGGAGGAGAACCGGGCTTATAACCGAAAACGAATGTAAAAATCACGAGTCCGATGCCGCTTATGACGGCAAGTCCGATGCCGCCGTGTCGAACGCCGATCAACAAACACAGCAGCAATACAATGAAGCCTGCAAACATTTCCATCGCGCAACCACTTCCTTTCCGTTGAAAATTTTTTTGCGGCGATAATATTCTTCAACCAAAAAACATTTTCCTGCAACGTAGTCGACATAAATTACGGCAAAAAAAAAGATGGTGTGCCCGGCGGGAATCGAACCCACGCTTCCGGCTCCGGAGGCCGACGTCCTATCCGCTGGACTACGGGCACGCAACACCGTTTGAAAATATATCACAGTCGACCGCCGCTGTCAAGGAGCGGAACGATGCGGGCGACAGAAAAAATTTTAGCGGCGATGTTTTTTGACGAAGTTCTCGATCCGATTGAGCGCCTCCGAAATTTTTGGGATCGACGTCGCATACGAGCAGCGCACATAGCCCTCGCCGCTCGCCCCGAACGCATTGCCCGGCACCAACGCCACATGCTCGGCTTGAATCAACTTCTCCGCAAACTCCGTCGAGCCGTAGCCCGTCGAGCTTATGTCGGGGAATATGTAAAACGCCCCCTTCGGCTCAAATGCCTCCAGCCCGATCTTCTTCAGCCCGTCATAAATCAATCGTCGCCGTCGATCGTATTCGCCGACCATTTTCTTCATGTACTTCTCGCCATGTCGGAGCGCCTCCACCGCCGCCACTTGAGCCGTGATCGGCGCGCACAGCATCGTGTACTGATGTATCTTCGTCATCGCCGCTATGATGTCCGGATTGCCCAACGCATAGCCGATTCGCCAGCCCGTCATTGCGTACGCTTTCGAGAAGCCGTTCAGTAGGATCGTCCGCTCTTGCATCGACGGCAGCGCCGCAAAGCATTCGTGATCCCGCCCGCCGTACGTCAAGTCGCCGTATATCTCGTCCGAGATCACTATCAGATCATGCTTTTGCGCGAAGTCCGCCAACTTCAGCAGATCAGCCCGCTCCATAATCGCACCCGTCGGATTGTTGGGATAACCGATCAGGATCGCCTTCGTCCGATCGCTCAAATGCGGCTCAAGCTCCTCCGGCGTGATCCGAAATTCGTTCTCGATCCGCGCCGCCACATTGATCGGAACTCCGCCCGCCAACGTCGTGCACGCCGCGTATGATACATAACTCGGCTCGGGGATCAAGACCTCGTCGCCCGGCGCAAGGATCGCGCGCAACGCCAAGTCAAGCGCCTCCGACACGCCCACCGTCACCAGCACTTCAGTATTATAATCGTAATCGAGATTGTAACGCCTCAAAAAGTGCAGCGCGATCTCACGTCGAAGCTCCGGCAGCCCGCGGTTGGCGGTGTATGACGTGCGCCCCTGTTCGAGTCCGTAGACGCAACTCTCGCGTATCGTCCAGGGCGTTACGAAATCCGGCTCGCCCACGCCCAGTGAGATCACGTCCTGCATTTTCGACGCGATATCGAAAAACTTTCTGATCCCGCTCGGCGCTATCGAACGCACCGCCGGCGACAACCTCTCAGCCCATTTACTCATGGAGATATCACCAGCCTGTGATCGTGTTCTTCGTCCTCGATGATGACGCCGTCCTTTTTATACGCCTTCAACAGGAAATGGCTCCGCGTCTGCGTCACGCCTTCGATCGTCGACAGCCGCGTCGCTACGAAGTCCGCCACCTCCTTCAACGATTTGCCCTCGATGATCACCAACAGGTCGAACGAGCCGCTCATCAGATAGACCGTGTTGACCTCGTCGAATCGATAAATCCGCTCCGCGATCGCGTCGAAGCCCACCTCGCGTTGCGGCGTCAAGTTGATCTCGATCACCGCCGTCACCGAATCGTCGCCGAATTTCTCCCACTTGATCAGCGCGTTGTACGATAGCAAAATCTTATCGCGCTCGAGTTTTTGAATGTCGCGGTCGACCTCGTATTCACTCCGACGCAATATCGCCGCCAGCTCCCCCGTCGACAGCCGCGCGTTCTTCTCAAGCAACTCCAACAGTTCTCTCATGTCTTGCCTCCTCATCGATCAAAGGTTCAGGACGCGGACGATGTCGTTTTTCGTCGCCACGATCATCAGCAACAACATCAGCACCACGCCCACCCGCTGCGTGTACATCAGCGCCTTCGGCGTCAAGGGCTTGCCGCGAACCGCCTCGATTAGAAGCGTCACGAAATGCCCGCCGTCGAGCGCCGGCACCGGCAGCATGTTGATGATCGCCAAGTTCAAGCTCAACAACGCCGCAAAACTGATCAGCGCCGCAAAGCCCGCCGACGCCGCTTGACCCGCCATCTGCGCGATGCCGATCGGTCCGCTCACATCCGCTTGCGAGGGCGCTCCGAGCAGATCGACCAGCGCCGCCAACATCATCATCGTGAAGTCGACCGTCCGACCGACCGCAAGCCCGATCGACTCGAAAAAGCCCGGGTATGTCGTCTTCGTGTCGCTCCGAACGCCAATCAGATGACGCGAGCCCTCGGTAATCGGCGTCAACGTCACTTCCGAGATTTGATCGCCCCGCTCGTATTTGAGTGTCGCCGCTTGATCGTCCGCCAGAGCGTCCAGCCCTTTCGAGAACTCCGCCCACGTCGAAATTTCCCTGCCGTTGAGCGACAATACACGATCGCCCGCCATCAGCCCCGCCTCCGACGCCGGCAGCCCCTCGATCACTTGACCGAATACAGGCTCCGTCGACGGCTCCGAGTTGCCGTTGAAGAAGATCACGCCGAAAAATAAGAACACCGGCAGGATAAAATTCATCGCCGAGCCCGCCACGATCACCAACATCCGCGCGGGGATCGACTTGTCGCAAAAACCGCGCCCGTCCTCGGGCTTGTTCGACGGATCCATGCCCGCAATGTCGTTGAATCCGCCCAGAGGCACCGCGCGGATAGAATAAACCGTTTCGCCGCGCTTGCGACTTATCAGTTTCGGTCCGAAGCCGATCGCAAACTCGTCGACCCGCATGCCCGTCAGTTTCGCCGTCACGAAATGCCCCAGCTCGTGCGCCGTCACCAACAACCCCAACACAAATATCGCCGATACGATTGTCAACAATTGCATCACCTCATCTGAATTTCCGCCGCAAGTTATCCTCGACCGTCAGCAGCGCCGGAAGATAGCGCCGCTTGAAATAGCGCAGGTCGATCCGCGCGGAGTCCGTCGGCGCGCCGATGAATATCAGCGGCACCTCCCGCACGCGCAATCGAGCCGCCGCCGCGTACACATTCAACAGCCGCTCCCCCATGTAGCCGAGCATGCGCCCGTTCGACGCGTCGAGCCGAATGTTTTTCTCTACATCGAAGAGCACATCGAACAGCCAACGCGAGTACTCGTCGAAAATTTTCCGCCGTGCGATCAACAAATTCGCCAGATACTCCGTCCGCCGCCCGAAAACTTTTCGCGCCGTCGACAAACTCTCGGGATGCGTCCGTTCGATCGAGCGGAGCATCTGCTCAAAATTCTCCCGCCCATGCGCCTTCACGAATTGCGTCTCGATCGTGTCGCTCGAAAACGCATACGGACGCGGCAAGATCACATCGCGCCCGTCGAGCAACCGCTCCAAATCGTCGGTCGAAAGATGCTCCGAACATTCCTCGATCGAAGAGAAATTTTGACTGCACAAGCGCCGCGGCGGCTCCCTCAACCACAAAAACCGTCGATATTGACACAGCCCGACCACATCGCTCGACGCGTCGTTGCGCCATATCCAATAATGCCCCGTCAGTTCGCAATAAAATCCGTTCCGCGCGGAGATCGAATCGCCCGTCGAATCATTTTGCCCGCCTTCAATCGACAGCTCCGACTTGCCGACTGCAAGCGGCACGTAATTTTCGACCGTCGGCAATCCGCTCGAGCGTTGCGTTGCGACATAAATCCGAACCGTCATTTGCCCGTGAACTTATCGACGACATAGCGCGAGTAGAATTTCATCGCCGACATGTATTGCCCGTGGCGCCGCATCGCCCGCCCCATCAGCCGTTGCTCCTGATAATCGCGCGGTTGATATTCGAACTCCTTCCACAACGACCGATTGCGGTACTCGTCGTAGATCGCCCGCTGAGGATGTTCACACCACGGCTGCCACGGCTTCAACTGCCCCGCAAAGTGAATGAAGATCGTGTCACGCGGCACCGCCGTCGGCGCCTCCTTCAACAGCACGAACTGATTGAATCGAACCGGCAGCTCCTTGATCGACTGCCGAGCCAACAAATTCAGCGCGTCCTGATCCTGCATCGGCAGATGGCGCTCGTGCAAAATCGCCATCATTTTTTCCGACAGCCCGAACTCGTTCCACCGTCGCAGGTCGATGTAAAGCACGCCCGAGTTGTAATACGGCTCGTCCGCGCGCAGTCCGATATTGGGCTTGTGTTCGAGGAGCCATTGCCCGCTGTCAAGCACCGCCATCAAAATATTGTCGTCGAAATCGAGCGTCGACAGCTCCGCTACATCGCCCACGCACAACGTATCGGCATCGATGTAAATCAGCCGCTCGACCGCGGGGTGAAGAACTTGCGCAATCAGAATGCGATTGTAGACGGCGACGGTATAGCCCTTGTCGACGTGAAAATCGGCGAAGGCGGCGGCATCGACGCAATAAATGTCGAGCTGAATGTTGGGCGTGGCGGCGACAAATTTTTTGAGCTTGTCGAAGTCCTCGTCGAAAATCGAGTTGAGGAAAATGTGAATGCGGAATTTGTACGCGGGATTGTTTTCGACGAGCGAAGTGAGCATAATGCCCATCGGCGGAATGAAATTCGCGTCGACGCCGAAGGCAAAATCGAAATCCGCGCGGTCGATATGCCCGAGCGTTTCGCGCTCGCCAACAAATTTTGTCAGATCCATAAAGCCTCGCCTTCAAAAATCATTTCGGCACTATGTTCCAAATGCCGTCGCTCGATTGAAGGATCACGCGCTTGACGCTCGAGCCTTCGTTTTCGCGCTTGAGCACGCCGTTGATGTCGATCGACGCGCCCGCCTCCATCTTAAATTCGATCCGATCGACGCCGTAGGCATTGACGATACTTTTTATTTGGAGCCGCGTCTTTTTCGGCAGTCGATAGATCACCTTCGGAGCGGGCGCAAACTCGTCGATCTCGATCGCATGTCCCTTGCCGGTACCGTAATCTTCGCGCTCGAGTGTGATCGTCCGCGTCGGAATGTCGGCGGTCGCGCGCTCGACGGGCATCGTCCCGAGCAGTTTGTTGAGCTCCGCATCGTTGATCATAATGACGCTGCCATGCCTCATCGGGCGGACGCTCTCGACATACTCCGCGCGGAAAGGACCGCGTTCAATGTCGTCGGTGATCCAGACGGTGTGATGCGAAGGCGGCGCGGCGTCGTACTTGCCGGAATAATTGTCGGCGTAGATGTAAATTTTATCGCCGTCGGCAGCAATCGAAAAACCCTCGTAACCGCGAACCGCGCGCATATCCCAATCGGCAACCTCGACAAAATTTTTATCGGGGGCGGTCGAACGAAACAGATGCGGCGACTTGTTATCGTTGTTGGTATGAATCTTTTCGTCCTTGACGATCATGTAATATTGCCCGCCGATTTTATGAACGTGCGCATCGATGATGCTCTCGTAATCGGCAAGCGAAATTTTTTGAGCGGGCTCGAAATCAAACTTCTCGATCGAGGAGGCGCGCGACACGTAGATATCGAAGAGCTTTTCGCGATCTTTGGAGGGCTTTTGCTTCGCGAAGTAGACGTAGGCGGCGCCGTCGTCATCGATGAAAAGGTCGGGCGCCCAAATCGCGGGATATTTTTCGTCGCGCTCGATCACATTAAAAGATTGCGTCGTCCAAGTTTCAAAGTCGGCGGTCGAGAGGATTTTGAAGGTCTGCGCGGGGTCGACGAAGCAGATGTAGCAGGTGCCGTTGCGATATCGGATTGACGGATCGCGCCCGGCAATGTCCGCGCGGCTCAACAGATGATCCATATGAATCATGTCGTCGGAGCGATAGAGTTGCAGGTTGACATCGGCGTTGGAGGAGAAGAAAGCGCCCACGGCAAAATCGGCGGCGGACGCGCTCGAGCACAGCATCGTCGCGGAGAGCAGCGTCGCAAAAAATTTTTTCATGAGCGGCACCTCAACTGTACTGAACCTGATCGCGCGACTCCCACTCGCATACGAAGCCGAAATTGTTCAGCCCGAAGAAAGTCTCCGTCGCATACGTCCCGTTCTGCGCCAAATCATTCCACTCGCCGAGCGAACTGTTGCTGAGCGGATTGGGATTGCGATACATCATCAGCCCCGTCTCCTTGAGATTATCGGGCTGACCGTCCGCCCAATTGCTGTAATCGAAGGGCGCGCCGTCGACCCAATACCACTTGTCGCCCTTGATGATGCTTTGATAGCCGCCGAGCCAATAGCAGTTGCGATCACCTTGACCGAAAACAAGTCCCTGCACAAATTTTTGCTCCGCGACCGAGTTGATCGTCGCCAAATGCCCGTTGCGCTCTCGACAATACACGTCGGCATCGCGCCAATCCATGCCCTCGTCGATCACCGCGTAATAATGTCCGTTATACTCCTTGACGTCAAACAGCTCGCGCTTGCGCGTATAATCATCGACGGGCTGCGGATTGACGATCCAAGGCGGCGGCGTCAAGTCCGGCTCACTCGTCTGCTGAATGACGGGCTGAGGAGTGGGATCGATCTTCGGAAGGTTTTTGAGTTCTTCCTCGTTGATGTCGACCGCCGCAACGATGTGCGCCTTGCACACCAAACCGCCCTCTACAAAATCAAACGACCTGGACTTGATTTGGAGCTTGCCGTTGGTATAAGAGGCAATCTGCTGTTTTGACAACTGAAAATCATTGACGAGAGTGTAGCTTTCGATAAAGACGGCAACTTTCTCGAGCGCCGCCTTCTTTGCATCGTCGAGCGCGAGCTCCCGCGCTTGAGTGCGGGTATCGTTGTCGCCGAGCCGGTATTCGCCGTCCGCCTCGACCTCACGAACCTCCGCGCACGCCACGCTCAAGCCCAGGCTCATAACGCAAATCGCGGCGGCGCAACGTAAAAAATTTCTATTGAACATGATCATTCCCTCGAAACAAAAATTTTATCGACGCCCTCATTATAATATTTCCGTGCAACGCTTTACAAGCAAAAAAATAATCGGCGCCGCCTTTCGGTCAACGCCGTCCAAAAAAATTTTTTCAGTGCTCGAGCGCGGAGATAATCTTATCGGCTTCGCTCCGCGCGGAGCGGTTTTCGTCGATCAACTGTTCGAGAGTCGGGCTGTCGACGATCGCATGCCGATCGAGCACGCCTTCAATCACTCGATAGATGTCCAAGAATTTGATCCGACCGTCGAGGAAGGCGCCGACCGCAATCTCGTTCGCCGCGTTGAACACGCACGGAGCGCTCCCGCCGCGCCGACCGACTTCGTAAGCGATCCTCAATCCTCTGAACGTGTCGGGATCGGGCGCCTCGAATGTGAGCGCCTTCATCGACCAAAAATCCAATCGCTCCACCGGCGAATCGATCCGCGCGGGATAAGTCAGCGCGTACTGAATCGGCAGGCGCATGTCCGTTGATGCCAATTGCGCGATCACCGAGCCGTCCGCGAACTCGACCATCGAATGCACAATGCTCTGCGGGTGCACGACCACTTGAATTTGATCGTAGTCGACGCCATATAAAAATTTTGCCTCGATCACCTCGAGCCCCTTGTTGACGAGCGTGGCGGAGTCGACGGTGATCTTGCGCCCCATGTTCCACGTCGGATGTGCCAGCACTTGATCGACCGTGACATTTTCGAGCTCCGATTGAGCGCGCCCGCGGAACGGACCGCCCGATGCAGTCAACAATAATTTTTTGATCGAGCGGCGATCTTCGCCGTTGAGACATTGGAAGAAGGCGCCGTGTTCGGAGTCGACGGGCAAAATTTTGACGCCGCATTCCTCCGCGCGGCGCATCACGATCTCACCGGCGGCGACGAGCGTCTCTTTGTTGGCAAGCGCGATGTCCTTGTGAGCGTTGATGGCGGCGATTGTCGGCTCAAGCCCCGCGAAACCGCTCATCGAAGTCAGCACGATATCAACGCCATCAAATGTGCCGGCATCGATCAGCGCGCGCCGCCCTCCGAACAGTTTTGTCGATCGAAACGTACGACGTGCTCTTAATCGCTCGTAAGCTGCAATGTCCGAAAGGACGGCGATCGGAGGATTGAACTCGTCGATCTGCTTTTCGAGCAATTGATCATTCGAGTGCGCCGCCAAGACTTCAACGCTCAACAGCTCGGGATGCGCGCAGACGACGTCAAGTGCCTGCGTGCCGATTGAGCCCGTCGAGCCCAATATCGCTATATTTTTCAATGTTACCCCCAAATTTTTTGATCCTGTCCGATGATCATGTGGCGCCGTCGACACGCCCACCCACATAGGACGGCGCCCAACAGTGGAAGATGTTCCCACCCCGTGTCGACAGCGCCCTCTCACTAAAAAATAAAGGCGCCGACGTCGCGAGTGTGGGAACCGCGATCTCAGTCGGGCGCCGAACACCATGGGCGGGCGCGACGGCGGCGCCCCAAAAAAACACTGGCCTTTGGAACAACGGACGGGAGAAAATTATTCGTTGGCAGTCAATCTGATCTCGGTGATCCAATCGTCGTTAATCACAAAAATCATCTGCCACGCCCCCGCGCCCTCATACACATAAACTTGCCGCTGCTCAAATTTCAATTTCTCATGAGGGCGTCCGAAAACTTTCTTGACCAGCCGACTCTTCATCCCGACTCCGACATTGTCCGGCGTGTTGAGCCCGTTATTCCCGCTCGAGCACACAAACACCGCACGCCCTTCAACAAAGCGAATCTGAAACGTATCGCCGTAGTACCACTCGACCGAACGCCCGTCGAGCCCGGCAAGAATTTTGTCCGGCTCACCGTAAATGCTCCGAACGTAATCGACTTCGCTGCCGATCGCAATTCCTCCGAGCGCCGCCCGATCCACGTCGAGCACTTTCGGCGCCGCGCCGCACTCGAGCGTCGCCGCCAATATCAGCAGCGCCGCAATCATCATCGTCCTCATCACACGATCCCCATCACGACTACATAATAATAGAAGAACGGCGCCGTGAAAAGTATGCTGTCGAAGCGATCGAGTACGCCGCCATGCCCCGGCAGGAAAAAGCCCGAGTCCTTCACGCCTCCGTAGCGCTTGAGCGCCGACTCGACCAAGTCGCCGAGCATCGCCACAATCGACAGCAGCAAGCCCAATAAAAACATCTCCTGCATCGGGAACGAGAACAGGAAATGCCCCACCACGCCCGTCACGGCGGTCGTGCCGACCATTGAGCCCAAAAATCCTTCGACGGTTTTCTTCGGGCTGATCGTCGAGGCAAGTTTGTGCGATCCGAACGCCGTCCCGACGAAGAACGCAAACGTGTCGCTCGCCCACGTCGCGATGAACAGCAGCCATATCAGCGCCGTGCCGACGTCGAACTGCAGACTCAACAGCGCGTCGAACGCGCCTCCGATATCGAGATTGACCACCGGTACATGAAATGAGAACAGTTTGCTCATTGCGTCCGCCGGCGGCGCCAATTTTTCATCGTCGAAAAATCTCAACATCATCAAATGCGAAAACGGCAGTCCAATGTAGAGAATGCCGCCGATTGAGACGCTCGCGTCGACCGGACGCACCGTTCCGTAGAGAATCACCGTCAACAGGAATATCATCAGCATGCCGATTGTCATCACTGCCAACAGTTCCTCGAGATTGCCCAGCCACGCGCAACATTCCATCAAAATGAGGACGACTCCGCCGAGTATCAGTGTAGTGTCGAGCCCCTTTTTGCCGAGGATGTCGGAGAACTCGTACCAGCCGAGCAGCGACAGAATGATCGTCGCGACCGCAAACGGCAGCGAGCCGAGCTGAATGATGAAGGCGGCGATTACGATGCCGATGATTCCGCTGATTGTTCGTATTATCAAATCCGTTTGTGCGGCTTGCGATCGCTGCGATCGGGTTGAGCCGCGCTCCTTTCGTAATATTTTTTGCGCTAAGAGCTCTTGATTGCGCCGAAACGACGTTCGCGCTTGCCGAAATCGACCAGCGCCTCAACAAATTCTTCGGGCGTGAACTCGGGCCAATTGGTCTGCGTAAACCAAAACTCCGCGTACGCCGACTGCCACAACAAAAAATTGCTCACTCTCATATCGCCGCCGGTTCGGATCACAAGGTCGACGGGCGGACTGTCGCAAGTATCGAGCGCCGCTTCGAAAACTTTTTCGTTGATGCCGTCGAGCGCAAGGCGACCGTCGAGCACATCCGCCGCAATCCTCCGCGCGGCGCGTACGATCTCGTCTTGAGCGCCGTAATTCGCCGCAATGTCAAATCGGACGCCGGTGTTGTTGCGCATAAGATGTTCGGCGTCTCGAATTTGCGATTGAATCAGCGGCGAAAATTCCTCCGTCCGACCGAGAAATTTGATGCGCACATTGTTGGCGTGCATCTCGAGCTTCTCCTTCTCGAGATAATCGGAGAACAGGTGCATCAAAAAATCAACTTCGGCCAGCGGGCGCTTCCAATTCTCCGTCGAAAAAGCGTAGACGGTCAGCGCCTCGAGCTCGAGATTGACGGCGGTCTGCAGAATTTTTTTGAGCGTCTTGACGCCGGCGGTATGCCCCGCGCTCCGCAACAAGCCGAGCGCATTCGCCCAGCGTCCGTTGCCGTCCATTATGATTGCGACGTGTCGCGGCAGTCGTTCGCGATCGAGTTCGGGATAATTCACTTAGACCTCCATCACTTCTTTTTCTTTGGACGCCTTCGTGCTGTCGACCAGTTTGATGTACTTGTCGAGCAACTTCTGTATGTCCTCTTGCGCTTCCTTGCGATCGTCCTCGGTGATTTGCTTGTTCTTCTCGAGCTTTTTGATCGCCTCGTTGCCGTCTCGACGGATGTTGCGCATTGCGACTTTCGCTTCCTCCGCCTTTTTGCTGACCACCTTCACCAGTTCCTTGCGCCGCTCCTGCGTCAATTGCGGGATCGCCAGCCGAATGATCGAGCCGTCGGAGTTTGGCATCAGCCCCAAATCCGATTTCATGATTGCCTTTTCGATGTCCTTAAGCGATTTTTTGTCCCACGGCTTGATCATGATCATGCGCGGCTCGGGGACGGTCACATTCGCCAACTGATTGACGGGCGTCGGCGTGCCGTAGTAGTCGACCATCACCTTATCGAGCAGCGAAGGCGCCGCACGTCCCGCGCGGAGAGTGCCGTAATCCTTTTTGAGCCCCTCGAGAGTTTTCTTCATCTTGTCTTCTTGGGCGTCCAAAATGTCTTTCGTCATCGAAAATGCCTCCCCAAAAATTTATTTCGTGCTCTCGACGGTCGTGCCGATCTCCTCGCCGACCGCCGCCCGATAGATATTCTCGTGGCAGTCGATGTTGAACACGACCAGCGGAATTTTATTATCCATGCAAAGGCTGGTGGCGGTCGAATCCATCACCTGCAGACCGAGACTGAGTATGTCAATATAAGCGAGGCGCTCAAACTTCTTCGCGTCGGGATGTTTGTTGGGGTCGCAATCGTAGATGCCGTCGGTGCCCTTCTTCGCCATCAGAATGACGTCGGCTTTAATCTCGGCGGCGCGCAACGCGGCGGTTGTGTCGGTGGAAAAATAAGGGCTGCCGGTGCCGGCGCCGAAGATCACGACGCGCCCCTTTTCGAGATGACGGACGGCGCGGCGGCGGATATAAGGTTCGGCGACTTCGCGCATCTCGATCGCGGTCTGAACTCGAGTGAAGACGTGGAGTTTTTCGAGCGCGTCTTGGAGCGCAAGCGCGTTCATAACGGTCGCGAGCATGCCCATGTAATCGGCGGACGCCCGATCCATGCCTTGAGCGGATCCCGAAAGCCCGCGCCAGATATTTCCGCCTCCGACGACGATTGCGATCTCGATCTTCTCGTCGTGAATGCGCTTGATCTGCTCGGCGATATCGTTGACGACCTTGGGATCGATGCCGAATTGTTGATCGCCGGCAAGCGACTCGCCGCTCAACTTCAAAACCACTCGCTTATATTTTTTGGTCTCCAAACTATCAGCCTCCCTATTCGCCGCTTGTATTCTACGCGGTCGACATTTTTCCTTCATGCTTTCAGATCAAATTAATCGAAGGGCGATCGGAAGATGCGATCGACATCGACGAGCGCCTCGGGGAATATGCCGACGGGAATTTTGGTTTTGACTTCGGCGCGCTCGGCATCGCTCAACGTCTCGAGCTCCGATTGAGTGTAAGAAACGTAAATCTCGTCGAGCACGTAGGCGGCGCCGCTCAATTTGTAGACGCTGACGGTCTTATCGCGCGGATAGACGATCCAATATTCCTTGACGCCGTTGCGCGCATAGATATTCTTTTTGATGCCGAGATCGTTTTTCATGGTCGAGCGCGACAAAACCTCGACGACGAGCTCGGGCACGCCGTGAATCTTGCCGTCCTCACCGAAGAGCGCAGGATCGCTGATGATATAAATATCGGGACGAAACAGATTGCCGTCGGGCAAATAGACATCGACATCGTAGACGGTGCCCATCTTGTGTTTGACGGAGTACTGAAGGAAGGCAAAAAGAATGTTTGTGCCAATCATATTGTGATTGAATCGAGCGGACGCCGCCATGGTCTTCACTCCTTCGATGATTTCAAACCAATCGTTTTGATCGGCGTCGGGATGATTCTCGAGGGCGAGGGCAATGCCCGACATCGTGCTCAGCTCCTTTCGTGCTCGAATGTGAACGCCGCTCTGATCAAAGTTTCTTCGTCGAGCGCCCGACCGATCAATTGGAAGCCGATCGGCAGCCCCGTCGAGGTTTCGCCGCAAGGGATTGAGATGCCCGGCAAGCCCGCAAGGTTGAGCGGCACCGTGCAGATGTCTTGCAGATACATTTTGAGCGGGTCTTCGATCATCTCGCCGATTTTGAACGCGGGCGTCGGAGCCGTCGGCGCCAAAATTACATCGACCGTCTTGAACGCCTCGACGAAATCATTTTGGATCAGCGTCCGCACCTTCAGCGCCTTGAGATAATACGCGTCGTAATACCCCGCCGACAGCGCGTAGTTGCCGATCATTATCCGCCGCTTGACTTCCTCGCCGAACAGCGCCGTTCGCGTGTTCTTCATCATGTCGACCACATCAACGCCGTCGATCCGAACGCCGTAGCTCACTCCGTCATAGCGCTCGAGATTGGTGGCAGCCTCCGCCGGCGCAATCAGATAATACGCCGAGATCGCGTAATCGGTGTGCGGCAGACTGATCTCCTTCAATGTGGCGCCGAGCTTTTCATACTCCTTCGCCGCCGCGCGGATCGATTGCTCAACCTCCGAGTCCATGCCTGCCGCAAAATATTCCTTCGGCAGCCCGATCGTCAAGCCCTTGACATCGCTGACCAGCGCGCGAGTGTACTCGGGAACGGGCGCAGCGGTCGAGGTCGAATCCATCTCGTCATGCCCCGCGATGGCGTTGAGGACGTGGGCGCAATCGGTGACATCCTTGGTGATCGGACCGATCTGATCGAGCGACGAGGCGTAGGCGACAAGCCCGTAGCGCGAAACTCGACCGTAAGTCGGCTTCATCCCGACGACGCCGCAAAACGACGCGGGTTGACGGATCGAGCCGCCGGTGTCGGAGCCGAGCGCAAAGATCGCTTCGTCGGAGGCGACCGCCGCCGCACTGCCGCCGCTCGAACCGCCCGGCACTCGAGCGAGATCGCGCGGGTTGCGCGTGACGTGGAAACCCGAGTTCTCGGTCGAACCGCCCATTGCAAACTCGTCCATATTCGCTTTGCCGACGATGATCGGCTGCTCCGCGCGGAGTTTCGTAATAACCGTCGCATCATACGGCGGCACGAAGTTCTCAAGAATTTTCGAGGCGCAAGTGGTCGTGATGCCCTTGGTGCAGATGTTATCCTTGATCGCGCAAGGGATTCCGCCGAGCACTCCGAGCGATTCGCCGGCGGCGATTTTTTTGTCGATGCTCCGCGCGGACTCGAGCGCTTGATCGCGAGTGATGTGGAGGTAAGCGCCGATCGATTCCTCCGTCCGATCGATCCGATCGAGCACGGCTTGAGTCAATTCGACCGCCGAAATTTTTTTGTCGACCAGCAGCGCGTGAAGCTCATGCGCCGTCATTTTATTCAATTCCAATTACATCTCCTCCAATACGCGCGGCACTTTAAAATATCCGTCCTCTTTGAGCGGCGCGTTCGACAGCGCCAACTCCCGCTCGAGCGACGGCTTGACCACGTCCGCGCGAAAAACGTTTTTCATCGGCAGCGCGTAGGTCGTCGGCTCCACTTTCGACGTGTCGAGCTGCTCGAGATTCTCGACGTACGTCAGAAATTTGTCCAGCTGCTCGAGCACGCCCGACCGCTCCGATCCGTCGATTCGCAGCCGCGACAGGCTCGCCACCGTATCCAAATCTTTTTGAGTCACTTTCAATGCTAATCACCTCGCCGCCGATTATATCACGCGCCGTTTGACTTGTCGATTGAACTGTTCTATAATCGACGGCAAAACTCGAAAGCGATGTGATCAAATGGCTGACAAGATTTGGATCAATGACGAGCTCGACCTCAGCGGCTTTAAATATCCCGTGCGCTATTCGCAATCCGCCATCGACAACGTCTTCGTGCCTTTTTTGAAAACGCTCGGTCAGATGCGTACCGACCTCGACCGCAAAATCATCTGCTATCTGTCGGCGCCGCCGTGCGCGGGCAAGACGGCGCTGTCGATGTTCCTCGAGAAGCTCTCGCGTGAGCGCAACGAACTCGATCCGATCCGCGCGGTGTCGATGGACGGCTTCCACTTCTCGAATGATTATCTCGACTCCCATCTTGCGATGCGCGACGGCTCGACGATCCCGATGCGCTTTATCAAGGGCGCGCCCGAGACTTTCGACACCGATCTGATGCAACAGAAGTTGCGGGCGGTGCGCGGTGAGGGGGCGGATTTTCCGATTTACGATCGAAACATCCACGACGTGATCCCCGATGCGATGAGCGTCGAGGACGACATCATTTTGCTCGAGGGCAATTATCTGCTGTTGAAGAATCCGAAGTGGACGAACATCCGCGCGCTGGCGGATTACTCGGTGTTCATCAAAGCGGAGCCGACGTTGTTGAAGGAGCGGCTGATCGAGCGGAAG
Organism: uncultured Selenomonadales bacterium; assembly: GCA_946411735.1. Lineage (GTDB taxonomy): Bacteria > Bacillota > Negativicutes > Selenomonadales > Selenomonadaceae > Quinella. Next base: position 746 of record CAMKFB010000019.1, on the reverse strand, counting down.
CTGCACGGCGGCAAGTCGCAGGCGGAGGCGGAGAAATTCTACAATCAGAGCGACGTGACGAACATCAATCTGGTGACGAACAACTCCGTGGAGGCGGACGAGACGTGGCAGTTGACGGCGGACGGCGATTACGAATTGGTCGGGCATCGGGAGGATTGATGGAGTCGATTGATCGATTGAAGGCGGCGGTGCTCGACGACGTTCAAAAATCTTTTCGACGGGTCGGGGAGATATCGGAGCGCAACACTCGAAAGGTGCTTGACGCGATGCGGGAGGCGCGGGTAAGTTTAGCGCATTTCGCGCCGACGACGGGGTATGCATACGGCGACCTCGGGCGGGAGAAATTGGATGAGCTCTACGCTCGAATTTTCCGCGCGGAGCGGGCGCTGGTGCGGACGCAATTCGTGAGCGGCACACATGCGTTGGCGACGGTGCTGTTCGGGTTGTTGCGCCCGGGCGACGAGCTGATCTCATTGACGGGCGCGCCTTATGACACGATGCAAACCGTCATCGGACATTCGCAACCGTCGCGTGGATCGCTGAAGGAATTCGGGATTGGATATAAAGAATTGCCGCTGATCGACGGGCGCGTTGATCTCGACGGCATTGAAAAAATAATATCGGCGCGGACGAAGGTCGTGTTGATCCAACGGTCGAGGGGCTATTCGATGCGCGAGGCGCTCTCGATCGACGACATTGAAAAAGTCTGTTCGACGGTAAAAAAAATGAACGCCGACATCGTGACG
>CAMKFB010000018.1 GCA_946411735.1 uncultured Selenomonadales bacterium | reverse complement strand
GGCGACGGTCGAGGCGATTAGAAATCGCGGCGCCATCGTCGAGATGACTGAGGACGATCTTCTTCATGCGATCGAAACGCAGGCGAAGGACGGCGCCGATTTTATGACGCTCCATTGCGGCGTGACGCGTGCGGCGATCGAACGGATGCGGGCTCAAGGGCGGCAGATGGATATCGTAAGTCGCGGCGGCTCGTTCATTGCGGCGTGGATTTTGCACAACGAGAAGGAAAATCCTCTGCTGGAGCGCTATGATGATCTGCTCGACATATGTGAGAAGTATGATGTGACGATTTCGCTTGGCGACGGGATGCGCCCGGGCTGCATTGCGGACGCGACCGATCGCGCGCAACTGACGGAGCTGATCACACTCGGGGAGCTGGTCGAGCGGGCGTGGGCGCGGGGCGTGCAGGTTATGGTCGAGGGACCGGGGCATGTGCCGTTCGATCAGATCGCGGCGAATATGAAACTCGAAAAGCGGCTGTGTCGCAACGCGCCGTTCTATGTGCTCGGACCGTTGGTGACGGACGTGGCGCCGGGCTATGACCACATCACGGCGGCGATCGGCGGGACGATGGCAGCGATAAGCGGCGCGGATTTTCTGTGCTACGTGACGCCGGCGGAGCATTTGGCGCTGCCGACGATTCAAGACGTGCACGACGGAGTGATCGTCTCGAGGATTGCGGCGCATGCGGCGGATATCGTCAAGGGCGTTGCGGGAGCGCGGGAATGGGATTTGAAAATGGCGCGGGCTCGAAAAGCGCTCGATTGGGAGGAGCAGATGCGGCTGGCGATCGATCCCGAATTGGCTCGAGCGAAGCGCTCCGCGCGGAACGCTTCCGATGAGGAGGCGTGTTCGATGTGCGGAAAATATTGCGCCGTCAAGATGATCGCCCGCTACTTTGATCGCCCGCTGCTCGAGCAGTGTTAAATTATTTTTCCCGTCCACCGAGCGCGGCGCGGGAATATGGGGCGCCGCCGACGCTCCCACCCACCGAGTGCGGCGCCCAACAGAGACCGAGGTCCCACCCTGCGTCGGCGACGCCCGCCTTTCGACAACCGCCCCACCCTGCGTCGGAGCCGCCCGCACTTCGACAACCGCCCCAACCTGCGTCGGCGGCACCCGCACTTCGACAACCGCTCCACCCTGCGTCGGAGCCGCACGCACTTCGACAGCCGCTCCACCCTGCGTCGGAGCCGCACGCACTTCGACAACCGCCCCAACCTGCGTCGGCGGCGCCCGCCTTTCGACAACCGCTCCAACCTGCGTCGGCGGCGCCCGCCCTTCGACTGCCGCCCGCCCTTTTGATGTTCTTCGCGTTGCTTTTTATGTTGATGCCGAACGTCAGCGCCGCGCGCATCGATTCCGTAAGCGCCGTCGTCACCGCCGACCGCTCCCTCCCGCCCATGATCCAAGAACGCATGCAGGATTCCGTCCGCGCCATCGGCGAACAATTGCTCGCCGGCAATCCGCTTCCGCTCTCCGATCAACGGCGCGCTCAGCAAGCCGACATCATTAAGACCGTCTTCGACAAGATTCTTGTCGGTTACTCCGTTCAAGCCGTCGAGCTCTCGACCGTCGATGACCACGCCCTCATCCGCGTCCGCCTTCAACCGTGGACGAGCGTCATAAATCGCGTCGATGTCAATGTCGTTGTCGAGGGCATGCCGCCCGAACTCGAAACTCTCGTCCGCGCCGATCTCGCCGACATCGATGACGTTTTCGACGACGGGCTGATGGATTTGCCCATCGCCGCCGCCGATTGGACCAACGGCATCCTCAAGCGCCGACTCAAATCCTTCATGGATGAGCACCTTCCCGAGTTCCGCGCGGATTTCGATATCGAATTTTCCTCCTCGACCGCCAACGTCCTGTTGAATGTTTATCCGCGCGTGCCGGTCGTCCGCACCGTCAGCCTCTCCATGCATTCGAGCACCATGCCCAATCTCGCGCTCGTCACTCACCGCACCATCATGGAGGATCGCGTCAACCTCCTCGTCGGCGTGCCGGTCGCCTTCGTCGAGCGCCACCAAGCCGATATCGAACAGCTTATTCAACAGCCGCTCGACGCTCAAAAGGATTTCCGCGCACTCAAGATGAGCAGCACCGTTGAGATCAACGCCGGAGAAAAAACTTCCGTCATGATCCGCTCCGATTCGTCGCTTTATCGAATGCGCTTGAGCGGTTGGGTCGATCTCGGTCGACGTGACAGCGCCAAGGACGATCTCTTATTCCGAACGCATATCGGTCGAAAAATTTCCAAGCTCGACGAGATTTTCATGCAGCTCGACGCTCAGCCTCAGGACGCTCGTTTCAAGTGGTCGCTCGGCTACGGGCGCGTGCTTCCGAACGGCACTCGCGCCGCGTTCCGCTACGACTTTACTTCGAAGGAGGCCGTCGCACTGATCGAGCAGGATTTTTTCAAGGATTGGACGTTTCGATACGAGCACCGTTTCGAGAACGATGACAACGAGGCGGCCGTTCGATATAAGCTCCATGATTTTTTCGATGTCGAGTACGCGCTCGACCGGCACGAAAGTTGGTTGCGGCTCATCGGGCATTTTTAATCAAAAAATAATCTTTGTCTAAGGATTTTTTCACTCGAAAACGATATACTTGGTGCTGGAAACAAAATGCGGAGGAGGTAAGATACATGAGACCGAAAAAGTTTTTGTTGATGGCGGCGACGTTAATCGTGACGTTGCTGTTCGCGACGGTCGGAGCGTTCGCTGCCGAGGGCAACGGCGAAGTCGATTGGGAGCGCGGAATGATCACGGCGCGCGGCTACGGCGTGCCCAATCCGAAATTCAGATTGCCGGCTCAAGCAAAGTTGGCGGCGCGCGAAGCGGCAAAGGCATCGGCGTACGCGGAGCTGCTGGCGACGATCAAAGGCATCAACGTCGAGGAGAACACCACCGTTGAGAACTTTACCGTCGAAAACCAAGTGATCAACACCAACGTGCAGGGCGTGGTGCGCGGGGCGCAAATCGTCAGCGAAGGTTGGGCAGAGAACGATATTTATTACGTCGAGATGGTGGTGCCGATGTACGGCGTAAAATCGGTGGCGAGCGCAGTTCTGCAGCCGCCCGCGAGACGTGAGCCGATCCCCGAGCCGGTGCCGAGCGTGCAGCCGTCGATGCCGACCACAACCACCACGACTACCACGACTACGACCACAACAATCCCCGGCACTCCGAGCGTGCGTCCGACGAGCGGCGCAATCGGAGGATATACCGGCGTGATCATCGACTGCCGCGGCTTGGGTCTCAAGCCCGTGATGAGTCCCGTCATCAAAAACGACCAGGGGCAGGCGATTTACGGTCACAGAAATCTCGATCCCGACAAAGTCATTGAATACGGCATGGCGGGCTATTCCTACGATCTCACCGGCAGCAGCGCGGCGCGTGCGGGCAACAATCCGCTCGTGATCAAGGCGCTCCGCGTTGAGAATCATAATTCCAATCCGATCATCTCGACCGCCGACGCCAACCGTTTGCTCATCGAGAACAAAGCGTCCGGCTTCCTCGAGAGCCTCAGCGTCGTGTTCGTGAGATAAAATTTTTCAGATGCATTCACACCCAAGTGTTCGTCTCTTTCGAGGGGCGGGCACTTTTTTATTTCATTCGATAACGCGGTTGAAGATGGCAGCCCTCTTATAAAGCGGCTAAGCCGCCGGGCGGGAAAAATTATTTTTAAAAGACGGATTGCCCATGGTATAATGAGCAAAAAAATTTTTTTCGGAGGCGATCCATATTGATTCACATCAGCTACGGTCTCCACGATCGCGACGGTCACTACACCAAGTTCGTCGGCACGTCGATGACTTCGATTTTCGAGAACACACGCGAGCCGATCACCGTCCACATCCTCCACGATCAGACCCTCACGCCCGATAATCGCGACAAACTCAATTACGTCGTCGGCAAATACAATCAGAGGATAAAATTCTACAACGTCGCGCAGCTCATGCCCGAGCGCCTCAAATTCCTCACCGAGCGCATCCCGCAAATCTTCCAAGGGCGATTCAGTATCGGCACCTTCTATCGACTGCTGATGACCGAGCTCCTTCTAAAGCATGACGTCCGACGCGTGATTTATCTCGACGCCGACATCCTCGTCAATCTCGACATCGCCGACCTCTGGTTCACGCGGCTCGACGATCACCCGCTCGGCGCCGTCTCCGAGATCGACGCCACCTCCGGTCACATGGTCGAGAACAAGCACATCATCACCACCGGTCGCGTCAAGAATGAGGATTACTTCAACGCCGGCGTCCTGCTGCTCGATCTCGACGCCGTCAATCGCGCCGTCCCGAACCTTTTCACCGAAGGCGTTCAATTCCTTGCCGACAATCCCAAATGCGAGTGCTTTGATCAGGACATCCTCAACAATTATTTCTCGACGACTTATCTCAAGCTGCCGGGCAAATTCGATTGCTTTGTGCAGGCCGACCGCATTTTCATGAAGTCGAACAAGCTCGAGCGGTACGTGTATCATTACGCGGGGCAAGAGATTGACTTCGACATGAAGAACGTCTACAGCAAATTTTTCTTCGACAATTTCATGAAGACGCCGTGGTTCTCGACCGAGACGATCGGACAGCTTTACGATTATCTAAAGCGCGCCAACCTGCAGATGAGGACGACGCTCCAGCAGATGTCGTCGATCCTGACGAAGCGGCGGCGGGCATTTTTTATCGAGACGCAAGTGATCTACGCGATGAAAAAATTCTTCATCATCGAGGACGGCGAAGAGCTGATCGACGCGAAACAGTCCGGCGCGGTCGAGAAGTTGATCAAGGCGATGCGCGCGGCGCAAGGCAAAAAAATTTATTTCCTGTTGGTGACGAACATCAAACCGCTGCACGATCGATTGTCGGCGGAGGGATTTAAGTACGGCGCCGATTACGTCAACGCGCGCAATTTCCTCGCCGAGGCGCAGGGAGGAACGCCGATGAACAGTTATGAGTTCATCAAAAAAATGTGATGAAAATCGAAGCAAAATCGTTGGTAAAAACGTTCGGTCCGCGGACGGTCGTCAACCAAGTTTCGTTGAGCGTCGAGACGGGAGAAATAGTCGGGCTGCTCGGTCCCAACGGCGCGGGCAAAACGACCTCATTCTACATGATAGTCGGGCTCGAAAAGCCGGACGCGGGCGACGTGTTTTTATCGAACATCAAAATCACGGGGCTGCCGATGTATCGACGGGCGGCGCTCGGCATCAGCTATCTGACACAAGAGGCGTCGATCTTTCGGAAGCTGACGGTCGAGGAAAATATCATGGCGATCCTCGAGACGACAAAACTCTCGAGCGCGGAGCAGTCGTCGAAGCTGATCTCGTTGATCAATGAGTTCAATATCGGTCACGTGCGCGATCGATTGGGGACGGAGCTGTCGGGCGGCGAGCGACGGCGGGTCGAGATCGCAAGATGCCTGGCGTTGGAGCCGCAATTCATTCTGCTTGACGAGCCGTTTGCGGGCGTCGATCCGTTGGCGGTCGCCGACATCCAACAGATCGTGCAGTACCTTCGACAGCGTGGCATGGGGATATTGATCACCGATCACAACGTGCGCGAGACGCTGCACATCGTCGATCGGGCGTACATCCTAAATGAGGGGAAAATTTTGCTCGAGGGCAGCGCCGACGAGATCGCCAACAGCGAGATCGCAAAGAAGTTTTATCTTGGAACCAATTTTACACTTTGAACGCAAGGGGTGGAGCAATTGAAGGCAGTAGTGGCAGGAGCGGGCGCGGCAGGACTTATGGCGGCGATCCGCGCGGCGGAGTGCGGAGCAGATGTCGTGTTGATCGAGAAGATGAGTCGCGTTGGGAAAAAATTGAGCATCACGGGCAAGGGGCGTTGCAATTTGACGAATATCGCCGACGTGCCGGATATGATTGACAACATCCCGGGGAACGGCAAATTTTTGACGAGTGTGCTGACTGCTTTCACATCGGTCGATACGATAAATTTTTTTGAGGGATTGGGCGTGGCGACGAAGCTCGAGCGCGGCGGGCGCGTATTTCCGGTGAGCGACAGTGCCTCCGAGGTGGTCGAGGCGCTGCTGCGTCGAATGAGCGATCTTGGCGTCGACCTTCGGACGAACACGCGCCTGACGGATGTCATTGTCAGAAACAAGTGTGTGGCGGGCGCGGATATCAACGGCAAGCTCGAGCGATGCGACGCGGTGATCTTGGCCACGGGCGGCGCATCATATCCGGCGACGGGCTCAACGGGCGACGGCTATGCGATTGCCAAGCGCCTGGGTCATACGATCGTCAAGATACTGCCGGCTCTGGTGCCGCTCGAGACGGAGGAGGATTTTGTGCGCGAGCTGCAAGGGCTGTCGCTCAAAAACGTGCGCGCTACATTGATTGCCGATGGCGAGACGATCGGAGAAGAGTTCGGCGAGATGCTGTTTACGCATTTCGGCGTGAGCGGACCGATCGTGTTGACGCTGAGTCGAAAGGCGGCGTTCGCGCTCGAGGAAGGCAAATTCGTCGAGCTGTCGATCAATCTCAAGCCGGCGCTGAGCGAGGAACAATTGGACGCGCGCGTGCTGAGAGATTTTGAGAAGTACGTCAACAAGGCGGCGAAGAACGCGATGGTCGAGCTGCTGCCGGCGAAATTGATCCCCGTGATATTGGATTTGGCGTTCATCGACGAGAACAAGCGGATAAATTCGGTGACGGCGGCGGAGCGCAAGCGGCTGGTCGAAACGTTGCAGGATTTTCGATTGACGATCTCCAAAACGCGCCCGATCTCGGAGGCGATCGTGACGGCGGGTGGCGTCGAGACGAAGGAGATCAATCCGACGACGATGCAGTCGAAGATCATCGACGGGCTGTATTTTGCGGGCGAGGTGATCGATGTGGACGGCTTTACGGGCGGATATAATTTGCAGGCAGCGTTCGCGATGGCGGTAGCGGCGGCCGAGCATGCGGCGCGGCGATCGGAGGCATTTGTGGTATGAAAAAGATTTTGCCGCTCACTCATGGTCTGCGCGGGACGATCGAGGTGCCGGGCGATAAATCGATATCGCATCGTGCGGTGATGCTGTCGAGTCTTGGCGATTCGACGGTTGAGATCAAAAATTTTTTGCGCGGGGCGGATTGTCTGTCGACGATCGGCTGCATGCGGGCGATGGGCGTTGATGTGGTCGACGGGGGCGATCGATTGCTAATCACGGGGCGCGGGCTCGACGGGCTGACGGAGCCGACGAATGTGCTCGACGCGGGCAATTCCGGCACGACGCTCCGATTATTGCTGGGGCTGTTGAGCGGGCAAAAGTTTTTGACGACGTTCACCGGTGATGACTCGTTGAGGCGCCGACCGATGGGGCGGGTGATCGAGCCGCTGTCGAAAATGGGGGCGAAGATTGTCGGGCGTAATTCCAATAAGAATTTGCCGATCACGATCCTGCCGTCGACGGAAAAACTTTGCGGGATCGAATACGAGATGCCGGTTGCGAGCGCGCAAGTGAAGTCGGCGATTTTATTGGCGGGGCTCCGCGCGGAGTCGCCGACGACGATAATCGAGCCGCACCCTTCGCGCGATCACACGGAGCGGATGTTGAGTGCCTTCGGCGCGCACATCGAACGCAACGGGCGAGCGATCACGCTCGAGTCGATCGAAAAGTTGAGCGCGCCTCCGTCGATCGAAGTGCCGGGCGATATCAGTTCGGCGGCGTATTGGATTGTGTTGGCGTCGCTCGTCGAGGGCTCCGATGTGGTGATCAAAAATGTCGGCGTGAACGAAACGCGGACGGGGATCATTGATGTGATGCGCTCGATGGGCGCGGCGATCGAGTTGCGCAATCAACGCTCGAGCGGCGGCGAATTGAGTGCGGACATTCGAGTGATGAGTTCGGAGCTGCATGGGATCGAGTTCGGCGGGGAGATGATCCCGCGGCTGATCGACGAGATACCGATCATAGCGGTAGCGGCGGCGTTCGCGGAGGGCGATACGATCATTAACGATGTCGGAGAGTTGCGCGTGAAGGAGTCGGATCGATTGGCGGCGATCGTCGAGGAGTTCAATCGGTTGGCGGCGGGCGCATTTGAGGCGGCGGGCGATTCGCTGATCGTGCACGGTCGAAGGAAGTTCCGCGCGGAGCGGTGTCGAACGCGGGACGATCATCGAATGGCGATGTCGCTGTCGATCTTCGGGGCGGCGGCTGAGGGGGTCGAGTTGGATCGCCCGTCGTGCGTGGAGATATCATATCCGAATTTTTTCGAGGTGTTGAAGGCATGAGTATTGAGAGAAAAAAGGTTGTGGCGATCGACGGACCAGCGGGCGCGGGCAAGTCGACGGTTTCAAAAATCGTGGCGACGCGCTTGGGCTATACTTACATCGATACCGGCGCGATGTATCGGGCGGTAGCGTTGAAGGTGCTCGAAAACAAATCGCCGCTGACGGAGGAAGCAATCATCGAAGCGGCGCGGGACGTGGAGATCGATCAACAATCGGTAGAAGGAATGACAAAAACATTTCTCGACGGGCGGGACGTCTCGACGGAGATCAGAACGCCGGAGGTCTCGAAAATCGTGTCGCCGGTGGCGAAAGTCGGCTTCGTTCGGGAGCGCTTGACGGAGTTGCAGCGAAAGATGGCGACGCGCGGCGGCGTGCTGATGGACGGGCGCGATATCGGAACGGTGGTCTTGCCGAATGCGGACGTAAAAATATTTTTGACGGCGTCGGTCGGGGAGCGCGCTCGTCGACGCTTTGAAGAACTGAAGGCGAAGGGCTTCGACGTAAATCTGTCGGAGATCGAAAAGGACATAGCGACGCGCGACAAGATCGACAGCGAGCGTGAGATTGCGCCGCTCAAACAGGCGGACGATGCGATCTTGATCGACACGACGGACAAATCGATCGAAGAGGTTGTCGCCGCGATTATCAAACTCGTTGGGAGATGATTTGTTGTCGAGAGGCTGGGCGATGCTGTTATTGTCGATAGTGTTGGAGGTTTTCTCGACGCAGATGATGAAACTCTCTGACGGCTTCACGAAATTGTTGCCGACGGCAGCGTTCGGCGTGGGCATGTTGGCGTGCTTCTATGCGTTCTCGAAAACGTTGACGATGTTGCCGCTTGGGATCGCGTATGCGGTGTGGGCGGGGCTCGGGCTGGTGCTGACGGCAATTCTGTCGGTCGTGCTGTGGAAGGAGCACATCGATTTGCAGATGGTTATCGGATTTGTGATGATCGTTGCGGGCTGCGTGCTGTTGAATCTGCGCCGCTGATTGAGAGGATGCCGTATGTTTTATTCATTGCTGAGGATATGTTTGCGGGCGTTCTTCAAAATATTTTTCGGCGCGCGCATTATGGACGCCTCGAATGTGCCGCTCAAGGGCAAAATAATTTTGGCGGCGAATCACGTGAGCAATTGGGACCCGCCGTTTCTTGCGACCTTCCTCGACCGACGAGTGTTTTACATGGCGAAGGAGGAGCTGTTCGCGAATAAAATTTTTGCGGCGGCGATCACGAATTTGGGAGCATTTCCCGTCAAGCGCGGCGCGGCGGATCGCAATGCGATCAAACGAGCGTTGGCGCTTTTAAAGGAAGGACAATGTCTCGGCGTATTTCCCGAAGGGACGCGGAGTCGGACGGGAGCGCTCGGCAAGGCGGAGGCGGGCGTGGCGCTGATCGCGGCGATGTCGAAGGCGCCGGTAGTGCCGGCGGCAATCATCAACACGAACAAAATGTTCTCGAGCGAAAAATTATTTCCGCGCCTGACGGTGGTCTACGGTCGCCCGATGAAATTCGAGGGCAGCACCAAGGATAAAGCGGCGCTGGAGGCGTTTTCGCAGTCGATAATGGACGAGATCGCAAAACTGCTCGACTCCGCGCGGAGCGCTTGAGCGTCAACGGAGTCAAAATGATTGGAGATGATGAGAAGATGAGTACTCGAAACAAAATCGCGTGCGCGGCGGCGCTCGTCGTGCTGGTCGCAATCATAGGTGCCTACTTTTTTCTGCACTCGAAAGTGCGAACGCCCGAGCTGGCGCTCAAAATGATCGGCGAGTCGATCGACGCCCACGACGCTCGAGCGTTCAACGGCGTCGTCGATGTCGACAACGTTCTCAACTCGTCCTACGACGGCTTTGTCGACGGGCTGATCGAATCCGACGGCGCGATGTCGCCCGAGGCGCGCGAGGCCATCACCGATTTCACTCAGATGCTCCGTCAGCCGATCATCAACAGCCTTAAAACCGCCATCGAAACTTACGTCGAGAACGGTTCGATCGAGCAACCGCAAACCGACGCCGATAACAAATTCATGGCGGCGAGCGATATCATGGTGCGCGCGGGGCTGAGCAAACTCGAGTTCAAACAGGTTGACGGGATCGCCATAGACGAGCGCAATCCCGATCGCGCCGTCGCCGATATCAGATTTTATCAGCCCGAGGCGGAGTCGGATTTCGTTTTCAAGGTTGTGCTCGAGCGCAACGATGATCTCAACTGGCGCGTCGTTCGCATCGACAACTTCAGAGACTTCACCGAGATCGTTGCCAAAATCCGTCGCATCGCGCTCGACAAATATCTCGAACAGACCGCTGAGATCAATCTCCGTCACGATCAAACCATTCGAGAGGCGGAGCAAAAATATGGCGCGATCCTTTCGCTCGGTAATCTCGGTCAAGATCAGACGCGCTTTGATCTCAAGGTGCTGTTGACCGACGTCGTCAAAAAGGATTGGGAGGTCCGCAAGCAGGAGCTGTTCACCGTTGATGTGCCCGCCACCGCCGAGGCGCTTCAAAATTTGCGGATGCGGATTTGCGATCTGTCTATCGGCAGCGCGATCGATTACGCCAAGTGGCTGGAGGATAACAAGAGCGCGACAATGAAGTCGGCGGAGGAAAAACAAAAGCAGGCGCAAATTCTGATGGACGAAGAGAAAAATCTGATCGCGCGCATGACGCGCCGAACTTTCGAGCCCGCTGCTCCCGTTGAGGAAGTTGAGCCCGCCGTCGAGCCCGCCGTCGAGCAATAAATTTTTGGAGAGATGAAATCATGGCAAACATTTATAACGCCGTCGACAACACGCTGATAAGCGGCACCTCGAAAGCCGATTCGATTGAAAACACCGGCTCGAATGTTACTATTGACGCCGGCAAGGGCAAGGACACCATCGTCGGCTCGACCCTCAGCGCCGAGGTCTATCAGGTTGGCAACGGCGACGGCAAGGACATCATCTACGGCTTCGACACGAGCGACACGCTCCAAATCACAAAGGGCAAGCTGTCGAAATCCGTCAAAAGCGGCGACGATATCTCGTTTAAAATCGGCTCGACGAAGGTCACGCTCAGCGGCGCCGCCGGCGCTCCGATTCAAGTTTTGACGGTCGACGGCGAGCTGCTCGTCCTGCATCCCGAGCGCAACGTCGTCAACAATACGAAAAAGCGCAAGTCGATTGTCGGCGACGGGCTTGACTCGATCACGAACACCGGCGCCGACGTCACAATCGGCACGGGCGAAGGCAATGACACCGTTGTCAACCTTGGTGCGGGCGCGAACATCAACGCGGGCACGGACGACGATTACATTTTCAACTTCGGCGCGAGCGCCACGCTCGAGGGCGGCGCGGGCAATGATACCGTCTTCGCCGGCGCCTCCGAGGAAGTCATTCGTTTCGGCGCCGCCGACGGCTATGATGTGGTCTACAATTTCGACGAGGGCGACACGCTCCGCATCACCGACGGCTCGATCTCGAATTCGATCATCAACGGCGACGACTTTTATGTGGTGGTCGACGACAACGCCACGATCAATCTGCGGGGCGCCGCCGATCTCGGCGTCAACGTCGTCGATGCCCGGGGCGCGCTCGTCGACACCGACACCGGCAAGTACATCGTCAACTACAGCAGCGCGCGGACGCTCACCGGCACCGATTATGCCGACACGATTGCCAATTACGAGGCGCATCGCGTGGTGCTCGAGGCGGGCGACGGTAACGACATCGTTCGCAACAGCGGCGGGCGCGAAGGCACGATCGATCTCGGCGCGGGCGACGATTTCCTCAACAATTACTCGGGCGATTACGAGACGATCCGCGCGGGCGACGGCAACGATACGGTCTATAACAACGACAGTTTTTGGACGACGATTGTCGGCGGCGCGGGCGACGACTCGATCATCCTCAACACGAGCGAAGAAGTAACCGTCCGCGCGGGGCTCGGCGACGACACGATTATCAATCGCGACGGCGCGAAAAATGTTTACGATTACGCCGCCGGCGACGGCAACGATGTCATCTACGGCTACAGCTCGAACGACACGTTCAGGGTGGTCGAGGGCGCCATCAGCGACAGTCTCAGCTCGGGCTCGGATGTGATATTCGCGATCGGCAGCGGCACCGTCACATTCAAGAGCGTCGGCGACATGCAAATTCAGACGCTCGTCGATGGAGAATCCGCTCAGCTTGACGAGATCATTGCGGTGAAGGAATTGGCGCTCGGCGATATCGCGCTCGACGACAAGACGCCCTTCAAAAATCTCAACGCCGCTTCGACCTTCGCCCGCCATCAATCCAAAAAATAATTTTTTCCACTGCCGCTTCGAGCGCTCCGCGCGGAGCGGTTTTTTATTGTCAATTCATGCGCCAAGTGCTATAATCACAGCGAAATTTTGAGCATTAGAGGTTTTCACGTTGGGAGTTACCAAGAGCATCCGCCAAAAAATGTTCATGCTGCTGATCGTGATCGGCTCGTTGCCGCTGATTGTTGCCGTCATCGTGAGCGCCGTCAACATGGTGACCGAGCTCGAGGAGATTGCCGCCGACGACGGCAGGTTGCGCAATGCCGTCATCTCCGAGCACGTCAGCGAACTGATAGACAAAAATTTTTATGTGTTGCGAGCGATGGCCCGCAATCCGCTTATCATCGATTGCGTGGTCGACCCCAATCCGCACAACCTCGAAGGCGCGCGCCATGTCCTTTACGACACCAATGCGGTGTTTCACGACATGAATTTGATGGTGCTGACCGGCTCCGACGCGCAACAGTTGATCCGCACCGATAATTCCACGCTCGTCAACGTCAGTCAACGGCGACACTTTAAAGAGGCGATGTTCGGGATCGATTTCGTCTCCGACACGATGATCAGCATGTCGACGGGCAGAGTGATCGTCGTGCTCGAAACTCCCGTCCGCGATCAGCGCCGACGCCCGATCGGCATGGTTCAGCGCAATCTCAATCTCGAGACACTGCAGTATTTTGTCGAGGCTCAGGGCGACGAGCAGACTTCCGTGATGATCCTCGACCGCGAAGGAAAAACGATCGCCTACTCCGAAGGGCTCACGGATGCAATAGAAAATCACTCGAGCGAGGCACCGTACAAATTTTTGGCGACGCGTATGATCGGCAGCCTCGGAATGATCCGCGCGCCAATCAACGACGAGGACGCGCTTGTTTGCTATTCGAAAAATTCGCTGACGGGCTGGACGATCGTAACGGTGCGACCGTATCACTTCATTTTGGAGCAAGTTTACGCGCGCGTGGCAGTCGAGATTCTGATCGGACTGATGATGCTGATTTTGGTGAGCGTGATGGCGTATTTCCTCTCGATCCGCGTGACGCGCCCGATCGTGCAGATCAAAGACGCCGCCGATAAGATCGTCAAGGGCACCGGCACATTCGAGCGGATCGAAGTGACTTCGGACGACGAGCTCGGGCAAATGGCGGAGGCGTTCAACAAAATCCGCTCGGATCGCGACGCCTATCAGATCGAGTCGGAGCTGGATAAGTTAACGCGGCTCTATAACAAGACGACGATGGAGCGCGCCTGTCGCGCCAAGCTGAAGAATTTCAACGAGCAGGAGATCAATGATTCGCTGTTGGCGCTCTACATCGTCGATCTGGATCATTTCAAGGAGGTCAACGACACGTACGGTCACCAGTTCGGCGACAAAGTCTTGTTGGAGTTCTCGAGGGTGTTGCGCAAACAGTTTCGACCGAATGATTGTATCGGTCGTTTCGGCGGGGATGAGTTCGTCGTGATCATCGACAACCTCCCGGGCATGGAGATCATCACGCGCAAGGCGAAGCAGATCAAAGACGTGGCGTCGAAAATCGTCATCGACGGAATCGACACCGGCGTCACTGCCAGCATCGGCATCGCCATCGCGCCGCGCCACGGCACGGATTACGACACGCTCTTTAAGAGCGCCGACGAGGCGCTGTACTTCGTCAAGGCGCATGGTCGCAACGGATATTATTACGATTCGGCGGAGCAGATCGGTTGAGGGCGTTCGTCAAGGTCAAGGGCACCTATTGACAAAAGTTTTTTTGGGCGTTAAAATTTCTCCTACAAACAGACGCCTTTAGCAGAGGTGAAAAGGTTTTGAGGGCTTTGCAATGGGTCAGGAATGTGCTCAGCCGGCTCGGTGATTTGAGCCCGCGGCAGTTGCTGGTGATCGCGGGCGTATCGGGGCTGTGCATGTTCGGGTTGATGTACGCGGCGCTGATGGGCGTCGAAAAAGAAGTCATCGAGCCGACGCGAGCGATGCCCGACGCGGCTCCTCAAATATCGATGAAAACGGTGGTGGTAGCAAAGACAAACATAAGCGCGCAAACTCTCCTCAAACGGGAAATGTTCGAGACGCGGGAGATGCCCGAAAATCTTGTGCCGGCGAACGCGGTGACGGACGTCGAAACGATCCTCAATCGACCGGCGAAAACGGAAATCCTTGCGGGCGACGTGATGACGCCGCAACGGGTTTTCGATGAGTCGGAGCCGCGCGGATTCATCGGGATGATTCCGAAGGATTGTCGAGCGGTATCGGTGAGGGTCAACGACATAACGGGCGTGGCGGGATTCGCCAAGCCGGGCGATCGGGTGGACGTAATCCTCTCGGAGAAGGATGAAAACTTCGCGACGACTTCGATACTGTTGCAGAACGTGTTGCTGTTGAGCATCAACGGCGACATGGGTGTTGGCGCTCCGAGCGAAGATCAAACGGTCGATCCCTCGACGCAAGCGATCAGCAATCCGTCGATCGCGACGTTGGCGCTCAAGCCCGACGAAGTTTTGCAGTTGATATCGGCGTCGAAACTGGGCGAGATATATCTGATGTTGCGACCGCTCAAGCCGCTTGATGGCTACGTCGACAGCGGCGAAGTGATCTTCCGCGGTTATAAGGCGCCGAAACCGAAGACGACCGAGCAAAAAGCGCCGACATCGACGCCGGCACCTTCGACGCCGGCTCCCGCTCCGTCAAGCGGCTCGGCACCCGCTCCGACGCTCGATCGAACAACCGAACCGAAGGAGCGACCGGCAACCGAACAAAAACCGGCGTCCAAGCCCGAACCGAGGAAATTTGAGATCATATACGGCGACGAGTAGCAA
The DNA here is from genome assembly GCA_946411735.1 of uncultured Selenomonadales bacterium. Taxonomy (GTDB): domain Bacteria; phylum Bacillota; class Negativicutes; order Selenomonadales; family Selenomonadaceae; genus Quinella. Next base: position 17,648 of record CAMKFB010000018.1, on the reverse strand, counting down.
TTATCGACGACATCACGTTTAGAAGGACGTGTGTGATGATGGATCGCTTGAGAATATTTTTGATGGTGATTGCAATTATGTTCGCTGTGCTGCCGACGGTGCGCGCGGCGGACATCGATGAAGACTTGGAACTAATAGATATGACGTATAACAGCTCGCGGTATTTCGAGTTGGACAGCGCGATCGAGCGCGTATTCATGAGCAGTTCCAAAATCGCGAAAGTAAAACAACTTGGACCGTCGATGAACGAATTTGTTGTGACGAGCTTTGAAAAAGAAGGCGCGGCGACGTTATTCGTTTGGACGGTCGACGGCGTCAAGCACGGTTATCTGATCAACGTCGTGAAGGATGAGATCGGTCAAGCGGCGGCGATCGAAGCGGCAATCGGCTTGCCGGACGTGCACGTCAAAAAGGTCGACGGAAGAGTATTGTTGACGGGCACGGTTAAAAATCAATACGAAAGGAATTACGCGATTCAGATCGCGCGCCTGTACACGGGCAGCGGCAGCAATACCAGCTTGAGTTTCGGCAGCAATGTCAATCCGGCGTTGAGCACGCAGAGCTCCGAAGATGATCACTCGACTTCGATTCTGACGCAAATGGATCGGGTCGAGGACGACGGCAACGTGATTGATCTTCTGCAGATGCTCAATCCGATAAAAATTCGTCTCGAGGCTCAAGTGGTCGAGATTAACTCCGATAAAGCCAAGGATCTCGGGATTCAATACGGCGCGAACGGCGAAGGTGGTGTGTTTTCTATCGGCGAAAACAACGATCGCACCGTCGAGACCGAGGTTTATCGCTATTGGGACGATGAAAATAACCGTTGGGCGACTTACACGCTCGAGACGGGCTCCGACGTTGCCAACTTTATAAAGCGCCCGTTGCGTTGGATGGAACATCGCTTCGGTCCGATCAACGCGACGATCCATGCGCTCGTCAGCGACGGCAAGGCGCGGATTTTGTCCCGCCCGAGCTTGACGACGCTCAGCGGCGAACAGGCGACGATCCAAATCGGCGGCAGGATTCCCTACTCGATCTCCAACATCAACGGCACCACCGTGCAATTCGAGAACTACGGCATAATCCTGCAGTTCAAGCCGATTGTCGACGGGCAAAACCGCATCGTCTCGACCGTCCACACCGAGGTCAGCAATATGACGGGTCAAGCCGTCAACGGTCAGCCGATTATCTCCACGCGCCGCGCGGATGCGGTGATAAACCTGCAATCCGGCTCGACGATGATCGTCGGCGGGCTGATGGATTCTTCCGAGAGCAAAGCCGTCTCGAAAATTCCTTTGCTCGGAGATATCCCGATTATCGGCGAGTTTTTTAAGTATAACTCAAAGAGGCGCGACAAGCGCGAACTGATAATTTTGGTGACGCCTTATCTTATCGATGATGAGCAGTCGTCGCAGACGCGCATGTCGGATTCGATGAAGGATTATTATAACCAAGGAAGGCTCGAGCAAACCGATCTCAACAACGTTAATCTTAACGATCCTCCCGAGGAGGGTCAATGATCGATTTTATTTCTAACCGATCAAAATTTGATTATGGGGGGCAGATCGATGGCAGAAGGGCGAAGCAGCATTATCATCAGCATCTTCAGCACCAGCTCGGGTATAGGCAAAACAATTACGGCAATCAACTTGGCGGCCGGGCTCACTAACGAGGGCTACGCGGTTTGTCTTGTGGATTTGGATTTGCAGTTCGGCGACATCGTCAAGTATCTCAAGCTGGAGCCGAAGTACACGATTGCCGACGCCAACGCCGATTTCAAAAACGACGCGGCGAATTTCGACGTCAATAACTATCTGACGGATTATCATTACGTCGGCGACAACGGGGAGATTAAATTCTCCGTGCTCGCGCCGCCGCGCATGATTTATGACGCTTACCGCATCGAAGTTGATGTGGTCGAAAGTCTTATACAGCAGCTGGATTTCTTTGATTTCATCGTGCTCGACCTGAGCGCGGTGTTCAGCACATTGAACGTGGCGATGCTCGATATGAGCACGATTATAAATTTCCTGGGCGTGATCGATTTCCTTCCTTCGGTGAAGAATTTTAAAATCGGTTACGACACGTTGATCCGATTCGAATACGAGGAGAGTAAAATCCGCCTGGTCGAGAACCGCGCCAATTCTCAAAAGCTGATCGACGGGCATGATGTCGAGCGATTGCTGGGCGAGACGTTCTTTCATCGTTTGCCGAACGATTTCCCGTCCGTCAACAAGTCGATTCTCGAGGGCTGTCCGTTGATGTTCGCGGCTCCGACGTCATCTCTGACGAAGAGTTTCAAAGAGTTGTCGGGCGAGTACACCGGCAGGATCAGTCACCTTGCCGCAGAGCCGCCGGCGCCCGAGACCAATCATGGGCTTTTCTCGAAATTCCTGAATATGTTCAATTAGAGGCGGGTGAAATATAGTTGGCGTACCGAGTAATATTGGTGGAACGAGATCGGCGGATGCTCGAAGAGCTCAACGCCACGCTCAAGCAATCTCCGGATTTTGAGGTGATGGCGACTTTCAATGAAGTCAACGCGGCGCTCGGACGGAGCAGCATGCACAATCCGTCGCTGTTTCTGATCGACATCGACACGCCCGAGTTTCTTGACAGGCTGCCGGCGTTCGTCGAGCTTTATCCGAACGCGACGATCTTGGGGCTGATATCCGAATGGAATCCCGAGATCACGCGCCGCGCGATCGGTCACAACATTTTGGGCTGCATACTCAAACCCTTTCGCGATTCGGAGATCATAGAGGCGATCAATGTTTACAAGCAACGCGGCAAAGTCGGCGCGCCGTATACGATCTCGTTCTTCAGCCCGAAGGGGCGGGCGGGGCGGACGACTTTGGCGGCGCTGTTGGCGCTGTCGATCGCTCGAAAGTCCGGCGAGGCGGTTGCGCTCATCGACGCCGATTTGCAATTCGGCGACCTTCCGATCTTCTTCGACATCGAACCGCAACACACCGTCGTCGATGCTGTCCACGACCTTCGGACGCTGGTGCCGGTCAAGTTGGCGCCGTATTTCCACGAGATCACCAAGAATGTCCGACTGTTGAGCAGTCCCGATCGACCCGAATATGCGGAGCTTGTCGACGCCGAGGGCTTGTTGGGGCTGATAGCGATGACGGGGCATCTTTTCAAATATGTTTTCATCGACTTGCCGGCGGGCTTCAATCCGCTGTCTGTCGCCTCCACCAATTTTTCCGACACCAACTTTATCGTGGCGATGATCAACACCGGGCTCGAGATCGAGCACGTCAGGCGGAGTATGGCGCTCTTCGACATGCGCAAGGTTCAGCGCAACAAATGTTATCCGATCTTCACGCGCGTCAACCCCTGCACACCCGAGCGAAAGATGCAACTCGAGGTGCAGATCGGTTATCCGCTTGCAGCAATCTTTCCAAACGAGTATAATCTGGTATCGATCGCCAACAGCGGGCAAATCCTGACGGGCTTGCCGAGCGATACTTTGATGATGAAAACCATTGACGAGTTGGCGGACAGGGTGATCCGTCGCGAGCTGTGATAGCGATTTACTCGACGCTGATCGCGCTTGCGTGTTCGATATCGTTGGCGGCAATTCTGAGGTATTTCAAGGTAACCAAGCGCATCGACCTGTTCAAACGGATGCGACGCCACGGCGCCGCCCAACCCGTCAAAAAGGACAGCGTCAAGGAATCGCCCTTCCGGCGCATTTACAAACTTGTGCAGAGGATCGCCAAGCCGCTGGTCGAGATGAATGTCGCTCAATCGATCGAGTACAAACTCAACCAAGCGGGGCTGCCTATATTCGGCGGCGAGTACGTCGTGATGAATTTGATGGCGGCTTTGGCGGTCGGGCTGATCGCGTGGCTGCTCACCTTCAGCGAAAAGATTGCGCTGGGCGCGGCGGCGGCGACGCCGTTTATCATCTGGCTCGTCGTAATCTTTCTGATCGGTCGACGGCTGGAGGCGTTCACCGAGCAGCTTGGCGATTGCCTGATCACCATCTCGAATGCGCTCCGCGCGGGCTACAGTTTTCAGCAGACGATCGAAGTGATCGCCAACGAAATGGAGCCGCCGATCGGCGAAGAGTTTGCGAGAATGAACCACGATGTCTATATGGGCGTGCCGCTCGAGGAGGCGCTCGAGACCGCCAACAAACGCATCGGCAGCTCCGATTTCGAGTTGGTGGTGACGGCGGTGCTGATACAGCGCGAGGTCGGCGGCAATCTTGCTCAAGTTCTCGACAACATCAGTTACACGATCATGGAGCGCATCAGAATGCGGCGCGAGATCATGGCGCTGACCGCGCAAGGAAGGTTGTCGGCGGTCGTGCTGTTGTTGATGCCGTTCATGCTCGGCGCGGTGATGTTCGTGATCAACCACGATAATTTTGTTCAGATATTCGACGATCCGATGGGGCAAACGGCGATCGGAGTGTCGCTGGGGCTCGAGGTGATCGGATTCTTTATCATAAAGCGCATCGTTGATATTGAGACCTAACCTTTGATATTTAACAGCTTCAATCGGGCTGTCAGATAAATTCACTCCCGACGAGTAGCAAAGGAGGTGAGTGCTTTGTTCGGATGGTTCTATGAGAAGAAGCAGGCGCTTCTGGAAAAAATCGAAGAGAAAGGTCAGGGCATTGTCGAGTACGCTCTGATCCTTGCGGCGGTGGCGATCATCGCAATCTACGTCCTTGGCAAAAACGGCGGCTTGACGGGCGCTGTCAATACGGCTTACACTAATGCCGCCTCAAAAATTAGCGAGGCGACGACCGCGAATCCCAGCAACACCTGATGCCGAAGGCTGATCTACTCAATTCTCGACAACAAAAAGGGAGCTCCCTATTTCGGTAGGGGGCTCTTTTGGCAAGGCGGTGAAACGAAACATGACTCGGAGCAAGGGACAATCGATAGTGGAGTTCGCGTTCATAGCGCCGATGTTGGTATTCATGCTCATAGGCATCATCTACGTCGGGATCGCATTCCTCGACTATACGCAGTACAGCAACGCCGCCCGCGACGCCGCCCGCGACATTTCTCTGCAAATGACGTTCCCCGACAAGAAAACTATCGTCGATAATATCAACAAATCTGATCCGAACCAACTCAAGCGATACGCCACCACCATTACGGATCTCTTGAGCGCGAAATGGAGCGCCGAGTTTCTCGATAAGAACGGCAAATCTACGACCAAGCAGACCGATGCCTTCGACGTGCACATCACAATCAGTCTCGAGCGCGCCGACCTGCCGCCTGCCTTGGAGAATCTGCACATTCTGCCGAAGCACCTGAAGACAATCGAATACAAGATGAAAATTGAAAACAAATGATCGGAGGGATTGAAAGCCATGGCACGAACCCGTTCGTTGTTGGAGCGCTTGGGCGGCAAAAAGAAAGCCGATCAGACGGCGAGCGACGGCAATCAGCTCAAGGCGGCGATCGACAAATTGAGGAAGCCCGAGGCGCCAACGACGCCCATGCCGACATACAACAGCCGCATGCAGGCGACGACCGAGCTCAATCATCCGCAGGAGGCGTCGGCGTTCGCGGGCAGGCATTCTTCGATCGCCGCGCCCGTCAATCGCTTGCAGGAGCTGAAGATGTCGGTGCACCGGCGGATCGTCGACGAGATGACGCCGGAGGAGCAGGCTTGGATCGCGCAGGGCGAACCCGCTCGAGATCAGATCAAAAACATCATCGCCGCCTACAGCGAGCGCGAGCTCAACGAAAATGCGACGATATCAATGACGCGCGGCGAGCGTTTTCAGCTGATCGACGACATTTGCGATGAACTGTTGGGGCTTGGACCGCTCGAGCCGTTGTTGAAGGACGATCAGATTACGGAGATAATGATCAACGGTCCGAAGGATATTTTCATCGAGCAGAAGGGCAAGCTGATGCTGACGGACACGCATTTCCACGATGACGCACATCTGATGAGCATCATCGAGCGGATATTGACGCCGCTCGGACGGCGCGTGGACGAGTCTTCGCCGCTGGTCGATGCGCGTCTTGCCGACGGCTCCCGCGTCAACATCATCATCCCGCCGTTGAGTCTGGTCGGTCCCGCCGTGACGATCCGAAAATTCTCCAAGAAGGCGCTCAGCGTCAACGATCTGGTCAAGTTCGGCACGCTCAGTCCCGATATGGCGGTGTTTCTCGAGGCGTGCGTCCGCGCGCGGTTGAATATCCTGGTAAGCGGCGGCACGGGCTCCGGCAAGACGACGACGCTCAACGTCTTATCATCGTTCATCCCGTCGACGGATCGGATCGTTACGATCGAGGACGCGGCGGAGCTCAAATTGCAGCAGCGGCACGTGGTCACGCTCGAGGCTCGACCGGCAAATCTCGAGGGCAAAGGCGCGATCACGATAAGAGATTTGGTCAAGAACGCGCTCCGCATGCGCCCCGATCGGATCATCGTCGGCGAGGTGCGCGCGGGTGAGGCGCTTGACATGTTACAAGCGATGAACACCGGTCACGACGGATCGCTGACGACCGCGCATGCAAACACGCCGCGCGACGTGCTCAGTCGACTTGAGACGATGGTGCTGATGGCGGGCATGGAGCTTCCCGTCCGCGCGGTGCGGACGCAAGTGTCGTCGGCGCTCGATCTGATCATTCAACAGTCGCGCATCCGAGACGGCAGTCGAAAGATTACCCACATCACGGAAGTGCAGGGTATGGAGGGCGACACGATCATTCTGCAGGATTTATTCAAGTACGTGCAGGATTACATTGACGAGAACGGCAAATCCGTCGGACATTACGAGGCGTCGGGGCTGCAGCCGCAATTCCTCGACAAGTTCCGAATGAACGGCGTGGAGATGCCTTCGCTTTGGAGCAGAGCGTCATGATAACTTTTTTTGCGGCGCTCGGCAGCATCTTATGGGTGGTGTTCGTCGGATTTTTGCTGTACATGCGACAGACTCCGGCGGCTCGAGTGCGCAAGCGCATGAAGCTGATGATCGACCGCGCGGAGGCGGAGCGGGAGCGTGCAAAAAAACGCCGGCAGGCGACAGAAACAAAGGTCATCGTAACAAAATCCTTCCACCACTCGTTCTACCGGCGCGTGATCCGACCGATCCTGATTGCGATCGCACATCGACTGCACCAATTGACGCCGCCGGCGATCATCGAGATGTTGGAGCGAAAAATTTTCCTCGCGGGCAAACAGGGCGTGTGGAACGTGCAAAGTCTTGCCGCCGCGTGGTCGCTGTCGATCGCGGCGGGCGCGGTGGGCGGCATATTCGTCGCGCAACGAACGGATTATTTCATCGGTCACCAAGTGCTGATCGTTGCGGGCGGCGCGCTGATCGGAGCGCTGTTGCCGTTTGCGGTGCTCAACTCCATGATTCGCAAGCGGCAAAAATCCATGCGTCGGCAGCTGCCGGAATTTCTTGATCTGCTGTGCGTGAGCGTGCAAGCGGGGCTTTCGTTCGACGGCGCGGTCGCAAAGATCACGGCTCGAATGAAGGGGCAACTCTCGGACGAGTTCAAGCACATGCAGGACGACATCAAATTCGGCATGACGAAACAGTACGCGCTGACGCAAATGGCGAAGCGCTGTGACATTGAGGAGATGTATCTGTTCACGACGTCGGTGATCCAAGCGGAGAAGCTCGGCACGAGCATGTCGCAGACTCTGACGATGCAGGCGGACAACATGCGCGATCGGCACCGTCAATTCGTCAAGACGCAGGCGATGAAGGCGCCGATCAAAATTTTATTCCCGATGGTCATTTTCATATTCCCGTCGATATTCGTGGTGCTGTTGTTGCCGGCGCTGTTGACGATAATGAAAAATCTCGGCAAGTGATCACTGAACCCAATCGGAGCGGTCGGTGATGAAAATGTTATCCGCCGAGGCGCTGTCGAGATATTTGTAATCAATCATTGCAATTTTGCTAAAGCCGTTGTAGGTCAAGGAGGCCAGATTGAACAGAGATTTGTCGAAGTATTTGTCTTTGCCCAATTGCTCCTCATCGCGCGCGTTGAAAGTCGCCATGCTGTCGTCGGGATCGAGCGTCGGATTTAATTCTTCGTCGGAGTATTGAACATTGCCCTTTTCGTCGATGTACATCGGATAAAGGTCGACGTAGTCTTTCTCCTTGCCGATAAAATCTTTGGGCAGATTGGATTTCTCCTGCGTGATCAACTTGTAAGTGTACTTGATTTCCTTGGTGCCGTCGTTATCGACAACATAGTTGATATCTTTGTCGGCGGTGACTTCTTTTGTGCATTCGACGTCGTCGATGATCAAGGTGTCGTCAAATTCTTCTTCGGTCTTCAATTTTGTAAAGCTCTGCGCGACGATGATGCCTTCAAAATTATGCCCGTTGCCGTTTATCACCACGGGGCTGTTGGGGAAGAACAGCACGCCTCGGAAGTCGGCATTGAGATTGACGATGACGGGCAGGGAGTTGCGCACATTGTCTTTATACCGCTCGGGATATTTCCAAGACTCGCGCCAAATTTCATTCCAAGTGTCGTTTGACTTGTTGTTCGCGTTGACCTTGCCGTCAATTTTTTCCGGACCGTCGTAGAAGAAAAAGACCGGTCGATCCTTCGACTCGTCGGTATTGGCGGCGTTGACGTTGATGATGAGCTGATGGACGGCGTTAAAACTTGTGGTCGATTGATATTCATGGCTGTAAATGTTTTCGTTTTCGATGTAAACATAGAGAGGGTCGGGCTCTTTGCCCTCGCGAATTTTATAATCGTAAGTGTAAGTCGAGCCGTTCCAAGTGCCGATGTTGATTAAATCATGAATGCGCAACGAGAGTATCTCGAGGTCTTTGATTGTGTTGTTGTTGACATCCAAGTTATATCCGCCCGAAAAGTTCTTATTGATTTGATATTGACTGCAAATCTCGTCCGACAGCCCGAGAATTACATCCCAGTCTTTTTTGATATTGGTCGCCGTGGTGCCGGCGTCGACTTTAAAATCGATAAACAAACTGTCCAGCACCGTTTGATCGATCACGTTGCCTGTCGTGCCGCCGTTGGGGCTGACCGCTTTTGATTTTCCATGCATGGTCAGAGTCTCGGTGCGATAATTGTTGCCTTCGATGTAAGTATTGCCGCGCGCCTGCACCGTTCGAGCGCGCGCCGCGTCGGAAGAATTTCCAACGCCCAAAATCGGTTTGTAATCCGCAACCTGCTTGAGATCGTATTCGTGTTTGATATGATCCCACGTCGCATAGCACTCCGCTTTTTCAATCAATCTCATTTGTTGGTAAAGCGAGATGCCTTTGACGACGTGCTCGATTTTCGCCACCGCCATGACTTTCGAGTGCAGTTTCGAGATGTTGAAGTAATTCATCACGTTGAACAGATGCTCCAACTCCTCATCCAGCGTGACGACGTAGTACAGCGCTCTGTAATCCTCGACATCGACGCCGTAGAGAACGCTGTTGAAGCCGACCGTTGCATCGTTGTTCCAACTGTCGGTGATGTCGGTGTTGGCGGTGACTTGTGTCAAATCGACGTCGGACGACAGATTTTTTATGGCGTATTTCTTCGCAACCTTGTCGCCGTCGCTGATATCTCTTTTCGAGATAACGCCGCTGTCGACGAGCGTTCTGAAGTCTTCATCGTAATTATTGATGAAAGTCGAATAGGAGTAATCGGAAAGATTTTGTTCATCGCCGTGTAACGCTTCGGCTCCGGCAACGACGGCGGCGTCGGCGGCATTTTGAAGGCGCGACTGATTAAAATACAGCCAACCGAAGTCCGCCGCCGCGCCGACCAACAGGAAGGATATCGGGATCATCAGCGCATAGAAGACGAGCACCTGACCGTTCTGAGCGCATCGCCTTATAAATCGTTTCAACATCATCAACACGCCCCTTCCGATAATTTTTCGGAGGCAATTATATCGCAATCGAACGATATATTCAATTGCCGTCGCTTGACTTTTGACGGTGCATATGATAATTTTTTTTGCCATTGAAAGGAGTCGTGCCATGCACCAAATATTAACAGCCCTGATTCAAGATAACACAGTCAAAGAAATTGCCGACGCCTTCAGCTTTCGACGCGAGACGCTGATCTACGGCATCGCCGATTCGCAAAAGACGGCGGTGTTTGCGGCGGCGTATGCGGCGAGCCCGAAGCCTGCGGCGATCATCGTGCCCAATCGGGAGGCGTTGAGCCTCTGGTTCGATGATCTTGCCGAGCTGCTGCCGGAGGCGGACGTGGTCGAATATCCCGAGGTCGATCTGATCGACGTGAACGCGGCGGTCAAGAGTCTGGAGCGGATAGCGCGTCGAATGTCGATATTGGAGCGGCTGCTCAAAGGCGAGAAGTTCATCGTGCTGGCGACGGCGACGGCGGCGATCAAAAAATCGGTATCGCGGACGTATTTCATGAGTTCGCAACTGAAAGTTTCGATCGACGACGTCATGCAACGTGATCGGCTGTTCGACAAGCTGATCGAGTTCGGCTACGAGCGCGTGGACGAGGTGGAGAGCCCGGGGCAATTCACGGCGCGTGGCGGGATCGTCGATGTATATCCGTTGAATGCGAAAATGCCGGCGCGGATCGAGTTTTTCGACGACAAGATCGATTCGATCCGAGATTACGACATCAACACGAAGCGGTCGATCGAGAACCGCGCGGAGGTATCGATAATGCCGGTGAATTTCGAGACGGGTCGCACCAACGCGGAGCCATTTATGACGTTCATCGACGGGGGGCTGACGGTCCTCGACGAGCCGAATCGGATCATTGAGACGGTGCGCAACATCATCCGCGAGAATCCGGATATCAAGCGGAAAATTTTTTCGTTCGAGGATTTGATTGCAGCGGGGCGCGAGCGCGGCACGATGATCTATCTGTCGATGATGCTGAAAAAGGTGCGCGGCTCGAGCATCAAAACGACGATCGGCTTGACGGCGATGAATTTGACGTCGTTTCAGGATCAGACGGAGCTGTTGATATCGGAGCTGAAAAGTCGGCAGGAGCGGCGGCAGCGGCTGATTTTGTTGTCGAATCAGAGTCAAAAATTTGATGCGATCAAGCGGCTGTTGGACGAGAACGGCTTGCGATATTCGACGGATTTGGGCGACAGTCAGATCGTGCTGATGCGCGGGCAATTGACGAGCGGCTTTGAAATACCGACGGCGCGGCTGTGCATTTTTACGGAGCGGGAGATATTCGGACGACAAAAGCGGCGCGCGGAGCGAATTGCGCGGCACTCGGGCGGCGAGCGGATAAGGCATTTTCGAGACATCCGCCCGGGCGATTACGTGGTGCACACGAGCCACGGGATCGGCAAGTACGTGGGCGTCGAGACGCTGGAGGTCGGCGGCGTACATCGGGATTATCTGCATATCCGATACGCGGGGACGGATAAATTGTTCGTGCCGACGGATCAGGTGCAGTTTTTGCAGAAGTACATAGCGAGCGAGGACACGGCTCCGAAGTTGAACAAGCTCAACTCGACGGAGTGGGCGAAGGCGAAGGCGCGTGTGGCGGCTTCGGTCGAGGACATAGCGGACAAGTTGATCGACATATATGCTCGGCGCCGGAGTGCGTCTGGCTTTGAATTTGCGGCGGATGACTTGACGCAAAAGAATTTCGAAGAGGCGTTTGCGTTCGAGGAGACGGACGATCAGCTCCGCGCGGTCGAGGAGATAAAAGCGGACATGGAGAGCGCCAAGCCGATGGATCGATTGGTATGCGGCGACGTGGGTTTCGGCAAGACGGAGTTGGCGATCCGCGCGGCGTACAAAGCGGCGATGAACGGCAAGCAAACGGCGGTGTTGGTGCCGACGACGGTATTGGCGCAGCAGCACTATCAGACGTTCAGCGAGCGATTTGCGGGTTTCCTGCCGACGGTCGATGTGATCTGCCGCTTTCGAACGGCGCGCGAGCAGCAGGAAACGCTCAAGCGGCTGAAGGCGGGGCAGGTTGATATTTTGATCGGGACGCACGCGATCCTCAACACCGATCGGGTGAAGTTCAAAGACCTTGGGCTGTTGATAGTGGACGAGGAACAACGGTTCGGCGTCAAGCAGAAGGAAAAAATACGAGACTTGGCTTCGGGGGTCGATGTTCTGTCGTTGAGCGCGACGCCGATCCCGCGGACGCTGCACATGTCGTTGGTCGGCGCGCGCGATATGAGCGTGATTGAGACGCCGCCGGCGGATCGATTCCCCGTGCAGACGTACGTGATCGAGAACGACGACGGGATCATCGCGGAGGCGATCCGACGGGAGTTGCGGCGCGGCGGACAAGTCTTTTTCGTGTACAATCGGGTTGAAACGATTGACGTAATGCGAGCGCACTTGGAGGAAATGGTGCCGGAGGCGCGAATACAAACGGCGCACGGTCAAATGGCGGACGAATTTCTTGAGCAGGTGATGATGGATTTTTACGAGGGCGCGTTCGACGTGTTGTTGGCGACGAGCATCATCGAGAACGGGCTGAACGTGGCGAACGCGAACACGATGATCGTCTGGGACGCGGATCGATTCGGGCTGGCGCAACTGTATCAAATACGCGGTCGGGTGGGACGATCTCATCGAATGGCGTTTGCGTACTTCGTCTATCGGCAGGACAAAATCCTGACGGAGACGGCGGAAAAACGCTTGCACGCTATGAAGGAGTTCGCTCAACTGGGCGCGGGCTTTAAGATTGCGATGCGGGATTTGGAAATTCGAGGCGCGGGAAATTTATTGGGGTCGCAACAGCACGGTCACATAGCGAGCGTGGGATTCGAGATGTACTGCCAACTGTTGGAGGAGGCGGTGAGTCGACTGCAGAAGAAGGCGCCGCCGCCGCGCGAGGACGATCCGACGATCAATCTGCAGGTGGAGGCGTACATCAGCGACGATTACATCAGCGACGCGATGCACAAGATAGAAATCTATCAGCGTGTGGCGGCGGTGGAGTCAGATGAGGAGTTGGCGGAGCTGTTCGACGAGCTGATCGATCGATTCGGGGAGCCGCCGGCTTCGGTGCGCAACTTATTGGTGATTGCGCGAATGAAATTCATGTCGAAGGCGCTCGGCGTGCAATCGATCGCGGAGCGCAACGGGCAATTGGAAATACAATTCGGATCGCGGTTTCAATCGCGCGGCATGATCAAAGTGATGAATGTCTTCCGCGGGCAGATCGATCTGATGACGGAGAAAAATATGATCCGACTGCGTTTTGACGAGAATAAGCGGCTCGAGACGATGATGAAAATTCTCGAACTGCTCTCGACTCAGCTCACGGTGAAATAAAAATGAAAAAATCATTGCAATCCGCGAAATGATGTGGTATACTTAGATCGACGATGAAAAAAATATGTGAAAGGGCGACTTGTATGGAATGGCTGAGAAAGGTGACTGACTGGATAATGCCGCTCGAAACGGTGAACGACGAGGATCAGGAGCGGGAAGAAGTCAAGCAGGTCGCGGCGACGGCGCCTGCGGCGAAGAAAATTGAGATGCCGACAGCGGCTTCGACTGAGACGAGCGCGCTCGAGAGTGAGATCGGCGCGGTTCGAAAAGTGAGCGCGGCGGGCGGCGGTTACGGCAGTGCGATGAAATTCAGCGATCCGGCTCCTGCGGCGACGGCGACAGTGGTTCGTCCACCCTTGACGGTGATCGACAGCAAGACGCGGGAGCTCAACGTCAAGATTTACACGCCGACGACTTTCGATCAAGCGTCGGAGATTGCGGCGGAGATTCTCAGCAAAAATGCAGCGGTCGTCAACTATGATTACGTGGATTCGGCGGTGCAGTTGCGGTTGTGCGACTTCCTCAACGGCGTGTGCTACGTGACGGACGGCTATACCGATAAAATTTCGGAGAAGATATTCCTGTACGTGCCGGACGGCGTCGAGACGGCGGATCTTGCCGAGACGGTGACGACGATCAACAATGCGCAATTCCGGCGCGGGATGTTCGCAAGCTAAAAAATGAGGCGCCTCCTTAAACGGGGGCGCCTGATTGTTTTTGAGAGGTGAATAAATTTTGGCAGCAGAAAACATTTTGGAGACGGTATTGAAGGAGTTCTCGGCGCTTGCCGCAATTCCGCGCCCGTCGAAACACGAAGAAGCCGTCGGCAAATATCTCCTTGAGCGCTTGAGTGCCTTGGGCTTGACGGTTGAGCGCGATCCGATCGGCAACGTCATAGCCGATCTCCAAGCCTCCGACGGTTGCGAGAATGTGCCGCGCACGATTATGCAGGCGCATATGGATATGGTTTGCGTCGCCGCCGACGGCGTCGATTACAACCCGCTCACCGATCCGATCAAGCTGATCCGCGACGCGGAATATCTCCGCGCGGAGGGCACTTCGCTCGGCGCCGACGACGGTATGGGCGTGGCGATCATCGTCAGCGTCATAAAGAGTTTCGTTGACGAGCCCGACGTCAAGCACGGTCCGCTCCGCGCCATCTTCACGGTCGCCGAGGAAATCGGCATGTTCGGCGCCAAGGATCTTGACGTCAAATATCTCACCGACGCGCATTATCTCATCAATTGCGATTCCGAGGACGCCGACGATCTCGTCATCGGCAGCGCCGGTTCGGTCTACATCGACTTCACGCGCTCGCTCGATCTGACGGCTCCGCGCGGAGCGCACGCTTTTCGCTTGACGCTCGAGGGGCTCAAGGGCGGGCACAGCGGGCTCGAAATTCACACCGGTCGGGCGAATGCGATCAAGGTGCTCGCCGAACTGTTGAGCACGCTCGACAGCGAAGGCGGCGCGGTCGAGATTGCCGCGATCAAGGGCGGCAAGGCGACCAATGCGATCGCCGACAGCGCGGAGGCAATTATTGTGACGGCGCTCGACGCCGAGGAGTTGACGCCGATTGTCAATCGCTTCGCCGACGCTTTCAATCGAAAATACGGCTCGATTGAGCCCGACTTCAAACTGACGGCGGAGAGCGTCGACAAGCCTGCCAGCGTAATCGGCGACGGCGGCAATGTGATCAAGCTGCTGACGGAACTTCGAAGCGGTATGATCAAGATGACGACGGCTGAGCTGACCGAGACCTCGGCGAACATCGGGCTCGTGTCGATGGACGACGAAATGTTGAAGGTAAGGTACTTCCCGCGCTCGAGCGTCGACGCGAAACTGCTCGAGATCATTGACGAAGTTCGCTCGATCGCGGCGCGTTGCAAGTTCGACGTGGAAGCTCGAAAGCCGTCGGCGGCGTGGACGCCCGATTTTGACAGTCGTCTGGCGCAGCTGATGAATTCCGTTTACGCTCGACAGAACGGGCGCTCGATGAACGTCAAAGTAATCCACGCGGGGCTCGAGAGCAGTTGGTTCTTTGAAAAAAATCGCGCGCTCGACATCGTCTCTATCGGCACCACCAATGAGCACATTCACAGCCCGCGCGAACGGCTCAAGCTTTCGACTGTCCCCGTCCAATTCAATCTGATCCGCGAGACGTTGATCGGGCTGACCGCTAATGTTTGACAAACGGCGCGCAATGCTGTATAAATACCTGGTTAATTCATTCGAGATAAGGTGATCAGTTTGAAGGAAGGCATTCATCCGAAATATTTTGAGGCAAAGGTGACGTGCGGCTGCGGCAATACGTTCACCACCGGTTCGACCAAAAAGGAATTGCGCGTCGACGTGTGTTCGAAGTGCCATCCGTTCTTCACGGGACGGCAGCGCGACGTCAAACTCGGCGGGCGCATCGAGAAGTTCAATAAGCGCTACGGCAAGAAATAATTTTTCAATCGAAGGGTCGGGCTCGGCGCCCGGCCTGTTTTTTTTCGGCTAACGCTTGAATATCGTCGAAAAGTCAAATATAATATAGGGTCGAAAGCGGGTGATTAATATGGTCAACAACATTTCCGATGCGATCGAAGAATATATTTTGGCGCGGCTGTCGGAGCAAAGCGACGGTAAAGTAGAGCTCAAGAGGACTGAGCTCGCGGATAAGATAGCGTGTGCGCCGTCGCAGATCAGCTACGTGCTGTCGACGCGCTTCACGCACGAGCGCGGCTATGTGGTGGAGTCGCGGCGCGGGCTTGGAGGATATATTCGGATCACGATTTTGGAGGATGCCGACATTCGCGATTTCATTTATCGCGACATGCTCAGCAAAATCAACGAGGAGACGAAGTATGAATACATCGAGTCGATGATAAATTATCTGTTGAAGAATCGGATGGTGACCAAGCGCGAGGCGGTGCTGATGACGCAATTCATCTTGTCGATTTACTCGTCGAAGACGATCGACGCCGAGGAGCGCGTGCGCATTTTGCGACACATATTCGTCACCTTGTCAAAGTTCAGCTGACTTTTCCCGCCGCAATCGACGGGATCGAAAAAGCCGCCCGAGTGGCGGCTTCTTTTTTTCGCCCGCAAAACGGAGGCGGGCAGGTGGGACAAATTACTTGAGCTCGACGGTTGCGCCGACTTCCTCGAGTTTCGCCTTGAGAGCCTCTGCATCAGCTTTGGAGATTTTCTCCTTGACGGCGGCGGGAGCACCGTCGACCAGCGCCTTCGCCTCTTTAAGCCCGAGACCGGTTGCCTCGCGGACTGCCTTGATGACTTTGATCTTCTCCTGACCGGCGCTTGCAAGGACGACGTCAAACTCCGTCTTCTCCTCTTCCTCTGCAGCGGCGGGAGCCGGACCTGCTGCGGCGACTGCCACGGGAGCCGCTGCGGACACGCCGAATTTCTCCTCCATCGCTTTGACGAGCTCGGAAAGCTCGAGCACTGTCATACTGCCGATTGCCTCAATGATTTCTTCTTTAGTCATTTTTTTATCCTCCAATTGATATCAAAAATTATGCGGCGGATTTCTCCTTCTGCTCGCGGACGGCGTCGACCACGCGCACGATGCTGCTGACGATCGCCGACATCACGCCGACCGTGTTGGCGAGCGGCGCGTTCATCGAGCCGAGTAACTTCGCGAGCAACTGCTCCTTCGACGGCAGATCTGCCAGCGCTTTGACTTCATTATCGCTGATAACCTTGCCCTCGACCAGACCGGTCTTGATCGTCAAAATACCGGCGTCCTCGAGCTTGTTCTTCTTCATAAAGCCGCAAATGACTTTCGCCGGAGCGACGGCGTCCTCTTTCGAGAAAGCCAACGCGGTCGTACCCTCAAGATGCTCGGTGATCTCGTCGAGACCGGCTTCTTTCGCTGCAAGGCGCGTCATCGTGTTCTTGACGACGTGATACGTTACGCCCGCCGCGCGCAGCTCCCGACGCAACTCGGTATCGACCGCCACGGTCAAGCCCTTGTAGCTCACGAGCACGGCGCCCTTCGATGTGGTCAGCTGATCCTTGAGCTCGGCGACTATCGCGCGCTTCTTATCGGTCACCTTCGATTTATATTCCATACTTTCACCTCCCGATCAAAAAATCCCCCGACCGTCAGACATCGGAGGAGATTTCTTCACAGCAAAAATCCATCCGACCTCGGCAGGCACTTTGATCGACACGTCGAACCTGCTGTCTGCGGTCATTTCATTTTTGATTGTATCAATCACGCAACGGCAACGGGCACTCCAGGTCCCATCGTCGAGCTGAGTGTGATCGCCTTCATGTACTGCCCCTTGGCAGCCGCCGGCTTCGCCTTGTTGAGCGTGTCGATGAGCGTCTGATAATTTTCCTTGAGCTTGGCGTCATCGAACGACTTCTTACCGATCGGGCAGTGAATATTGCCCGCCTTGTCGGT
>CAMKFB010000017.1 GCA_946411735.1 uncultured Selenomonadales bacterium | reverse complement strand
CAGTTGATCGATAAAATTGTCGACAGCGCGGGTCAAAAGGGCACGGGGCGTTGGACGAGTATCGAGGCGATGAGGCGCGGCGTGAACACGTCGATAATGACGGCGGCGTGCAACGCTCGAGTGATGTCCAATTTGATCGCCGAGCGCAAAAAATTTTCGGCGGCGCTCCCTTCAACCACTCCGCGCGGAGCGATCGAAGAGGGTTTCGTCGAGGACGTTCGCCGGAGTCTCTACATCGGCAAGATCGCGGCGTATGCTCAAGGCTTCGCCATTTACCGTTCCGCTTCCGAGCACTTTAATTGGCATCTCGATCTCGGTCGAATCGCGGCGATTTTCAGAGCCGGCTGCATCATTCAGGCGCGCTTCCTCGATCGGATTACCGACGCTTACACAAAAAATCCTGCTCTCGAAAATCTGATGCTCGACGACTTTTTCATGTCGAAAGTGAGCGACGGGCTGTCGAGCTTGCGACGGACAATCGGACGCGCCGTCGAACGCGGCGTCCCGATCCCCGCTCTCGTCAACGCACTCGAATACATCGACGCACTCCGCGCGGAGCGATTGGGCGCAAATCTGATCCAAGCCCAGCGGGACTATTTCGGCGCGCATACTTTCAAGCGCATCGATCGCGACGGCTCCTTCCATCACGAGTGGCAGCACTGATCGACACTCGACCGATAAAAAAATCCGCTTCGCGCGGATTCTTTTTTTGTCAACGATCGCCTTGGTTCGCCGCCTTGCTTGCGATGATGTTGTCGACCATCTCCCGCACGAGCGCTTCGTCGATCTCATTCGCTTCCAAGCGCGCCGCCTTGAATGCCGCGTTCAGCATCGCGTTCGATATGTCCGAGCCCGACAGCCCTTCGTAATCCGCCGCCAATTTGTCAATATCAATGTTATTGGGCGCCGCCGTCGGGATATACATTCGCCACAGTCGACGCCGACATTCTTCGTCCGGCAACTCGAATTTGATGTGGACGGAAATGCGCCGCATGAACGCCGGGTCGAAGTTCTCGATGAAATTCGTCGCGAAAATTATAAAGTCCTGATACTCGTTCATCAGCATCAGCATCACCGAGCGCGTCTGGTTGACGCTCACATCGACCGCCTGCGTCATATTCGTGACGCGCTTGCTGAGGATCGCGTCCGCCTCGTCGAAGAACAAAATACTGCCGGTTTTTTGCGCCGCCTCGAACGCCCGCCGAATATTTTTCGGAGTTTCGCCGACGTATTTCGACTCGATATCCGCGTAGTTGATGATCAAAATTTTTTTGCCGAGCTTGTGAGCAATCGCGTGCGCCGCCATCGTTTTGCCCGTGCCCGGAGCGCCGTAGAGATTGACGCCGATCCGTTTCGAAAATCGATGCGTATTCTTGAATCCCCATAACTCGAAAACCCGATGCGAGTTCTCCGCGTAGGTCGACACGTCGAGCAGCTGATCCTTCGTCGAGCGCGGTAGGATGATGTCCTCGAGCGTGTAGCGCGGCTCCTCCGGTATAAAAATTTCCTCCTCCGCCGCCTTTTTCGGCTCGACCGTCCCCTTGGTGTCAATCGGCATTGCAATCACGTCCTTTCCTACTGTCGACGGAACATCGCAACACTCCCGCGCCGACTTTTGACGACCTCCAATCGGATCGGAATGCGCTGCTTGAGCTCCTCGACGTGCGAGATGATCCCGACCAACCGCCCGCCCTTCTGCAAATCCATCAGCGAGCGGATTGCCATGTTGAGCGTTTCGCTGTCGAGCGTGCCAAAGCCTTCGTCGATGAAAATCGTGTCGAGCTTGACGCCGCCCGCGTGGTTTTGCACCACATCCGCCAGACCCAGCGCCAGCGCCAACGACGCCAAAAATGCTTCGCCGCCCGACAGCGTTTCAACGTCGCGCCTCGAGCCCGTGTACTCGTCGTAAATCTCCAGCTCCAAGCCCGACAGCCGCCGCGCATCTTTCGCGATCCTTCGATCGCTCAACCTGTATCGATGCCCGCTCATAATCCACAGCCGATTGTTCGCCTCGTCGATGATGTCCTTGAACATCGCGTGTAACACGTAGCGCGAAAACGATACGCTCCCGTTCGCCACGCTCGACAGCTTTGACCAAATTTTATACTCCGCCTCGAGCGAACGCAACTCCTCCGACAGCCGCGACAATTTCTCACGACGATCGAGCAACGTCTTGAGCCGCTCCGAAAGTTGCGTCGTCCGCTTGGTGCCCTCGACGAACGCCTCCTCCGCCCGTTGAGCCTCCGCGCGGAGCTGTTCGACATCGGGGCGCTCCCGCCCATCCAATTGCCGCGCCAACTCCGAACGCCGTTCTTCGAGCGACCGTCGCCGCTCAGAAGCCGCCGCCGACTCTTTCTCGAGCTTATGAAACCGTCGATCGGCATTTTGCCACGCCCGCGTCATCTCTTCGAGTTGCACCTTCAACCGCTCGATGTCGGTGAATACCCGCGCCTCGTCGGTCGCGTTGTAGCCCTCCATGATCGTCCGCTGCTTTTCTTCGACGCTGCGCCGCGCCGCCGCCGTTCGCGCCGCTTGCTCCGTCACCAGCCGCTGTTGAGAGTCGCGCTCAAGTCGCGCGCCCTCGACAAAATTTTTTCCCTTCTCGATCCGTTGCCGACAATCCTCCAGCGTGTCTTTCGATTTGAGCGCCGCGTCCAATTCCTCTTGCGCCCGCGCCGTCGAGATCAATTCCGATTGCCGCGCCAGCTCCGCGCGTTTTAATTCCAACTCTGCCGTCAGCGCCGCGCAATTTTTATCCGCCTCCAACTTTTTCGTTTCGATCGATCGGAGCGATTTTTCGGCGCGTTCGATCTCGTCGTCGGTCGGGATCAACTCCTCGCTCACTGTCGGCTTCGGATGCTCCCTCGAGCCGCACACCGGGCAAGGTTCGCCTTCGACCAACGTTGCCGCCAACATCGCCGCGCGCCCTTCCATCGACAGATGCCGCAATCGATTGAGCGCCTTTTGTTGAGCCGCGCGCTCCGCCTCGAGATTTTTAACGGACGCCTCCGCGCGTTTCACCTCATCGCTCAATTTTTCGAGCGCCTCCATCGATTGATCGCGCCGTCGACATTCCTCGAGTCGCCGCCGCGCCTCCTCGACTTTGCCCGCGCCCGCTATATTTTTTTTCTCCTCGTCCAACAAAAATTGCAGCCGCTGTTCGTAAAGCAGCGCGCGATTTTGGCGCTCGATCAGCGTCGATTCCGCCCGCGCGAGAGTTTTTTCGTCCGTCGCAAGGTTGGCGATCGCCGTCTTGAGCTCCTCAAGTTTTGCCCGCACACGCCGAAGTTCCGTCAGCCGTTGATCGATCGCGCGCCGCTCCGATTCCTCCGCACGCCGTCGATCATACTCCGTTCGTGCCGCCTGCAATTGCGCCTGCAACTGCTTCAACGTTGCCTCCGCCGAAATTTTTTCCGCCGTTTTCGTCTCGAGCTCCGCGAACATTTTTTCGAGCGCCTGACCTTCGATCGATTTTCTGTTGAGATCGTCGCGCTCCTTTTTTAGTTGAGTGACCGTTGTCTCGAGCGTGCGCATTTCCTCCTCGAGCGCCGCGATCATTGTCGCCAGCTCCGATTCGTCGCGCGCGCCCGCCTCTGTCAAATGCGTCGTCCGCTCATGCGTTTTCAGTTCGTAGCCGCGCTTGAGCTCCGACGACCGCGCCTTCAACATTTCCTCCGCCCGTCGATACAGCTCCGTTTTGAATAATATAGTCAGGATCGTCTCGCGCTCGCGGGAGCCCGCCTTCAAAAACCGTTTGAAATCGCCCTGCGGCAGCACTATCACCTGCCGAAACTGATCGCATTTGAAGCCGATCAATTCTTCGATCCGATTCGTGACATTCGAGGCGCCGGTGGCAATCAGCTCCGCGCGGGAATCGTCGAGGCGGTAAAGGTCGGCGTTGGCGGCGACGGTCGTCAAGCCCACGCCGCGGGAGCGGGGCTTATCGTATTTGGGAGTTCGACGGACGCGGTAGACTTTATCCTTGAGCGCGAAAGTAAACTCGACGTAAGTCTCTTGACGGGGCGCGGCATATTCGGAGCGCATCATCGTGCCGTCGCGCTCCCCGCCCGCGCTCGAACCGTATAGCGCGAAACAGATCGCGTCGAGGAGCGTGGTCTTGCCGGAGCCCGTCGCGCCGTGAATCAGAAAAAATTTCTCGCCGTCGAGCTTGGCGTCGAAATCGATATCGAGCGCCTTGACGTACGGTCCGAACGCCTCCAACTTCAATCGAATCGGTCTCATAGCTCCGCCTCCTCGTCGAGCGCCGCAAAAAATTTTTTCATCGCCGCCTCTTCTTCCGCCGACATCGTCTCGCCCGTTTGATACTCGTAAAAATCTCGAAAATCCTCGAGCATCGACCTTCCCTCGGGGCGCCGCATTTCTCCATCCGTCGACTGCCAATTGAGCCCGATTCTTTCGATCGACAGCACGCTCGGAAATTTCGTCTCAAGTTTTTCGCGCGCGTTGAGCACCGGCGTTCTGTCGGTCAATCGAACCGCCATGTAATCCGTCGACGGCGCGCTCTTTAAGATGTTGTCGATGGTGTCCTCGAGCACGAGCAGGTCGTGTTTCGGCGTCAACGGTAAAAATTCGATCGCCGCGCGCCCTTCGCCGTCGAGCTCGACGCTTAACAGCCCCTTGCGATGTTGCCACTCGTCGAAGGAGTATTTCAACGGTGAGCCGCTGTAACGGATTGCGCGCCCCATGGGCTGATGTTTGTGCAGATGCCCGAGCGCGACGTAGTTATATCGATCGAAATGAGCCGCGCTAACATTATCGGCGCCGCCGACGGATTGCAATTCGGAGTCGGAGCGTTCGCCGCCGGTGATGAAGGCGTGAGCGACGGCGACGGCTCGAGCTCCGCGCGGAATTTTGGATTGAGCATTATTGATGATGACGGCGCCCGCCTCGTCGTAAGAAATGCAGTCGTCGATCTCGAAAGCGGCGCGCACTCTCGACGGATCGAAGTAAGGGATCAGCGAAAAATAAATTTGACCGAAGCAATCTTCGAGGACGATCGGCGCATCGTCGGCGCGGACGAGCGAGCGCATAAAAAAATTCGAGCGCTCAAAAAAACTTGCGCCGAAATTGAGCCGCTGAGGGCTGTCGTGATTGCCGGCGACGGACAAAATTTTGATGTGGCGCTCGGCGAGTTTGATCAGCGTTTCGTTGAAAAGATCGACGGCATCGGCGGGCGGGACGCCGCGGTCGTAGATATCGCCGGCGATGATGATCGCGTCAACCTTTTGCTCGTCGACGGCGCGGACGATCTCGTCGAGGATATGAGCCTGGTCATCGAGGAGCGATTCGCCCTTGAGACTTTTGCCCAGATGCCAATCGGAGGTGTGAATGAATCTCATGGCGCCTCACCTCCGAGGATCGGCTCATTCATGCTGCCTGTTCGATATCCCTGCAGGTCGAGTGTGATGTATTGAAAGCCGAGCAATTGAAACCGTTCGATCAGCTCTGCGCGGATTGCCATCAACCGATCTAAATCTTGAGGTTCGACTTCGATGCGGGCGAGGCGATCGTGTATGCGGACGCGAACTTGACGGAAGCCGCGCTTGATCAAAAAGCGTTCGGCGCGATCGACCATTGACAATTTTTCTGCTGAGATTTTTTCGCCGTAAACGAATCTCGACGCCAAACATGCAAAAGACGGCTTATCCCACGTCGAGAGTTTGAATCCCTTCGACAGCGATCTGATTTCCGCCTTCCACAATCCGGCATATCTGAGCGGGCTCTTGACGTCGAGCTCGGCGATGGCTTGAGCGCCGGGGCGGTAATCATTAGCATCATCCATATTGGAGCCGTCGACGACGCAACCGAGATCATTTTCGGCGGCGATTTGTTTCATATGACGGAACAAAAATTTTTTGCAATGATAGCAGCGATCGGGGGGATTATCGCAAAAACCTTCGATGAGATTTTCGTCGACCTCGAAAATGAACTGACGAATATCCTCGGCGGCGCAAAACATTTGAGCCTCGGAGCGTTCGCGCACGGGGAAAAAATTGGCCGTGGCGGTGATGGCGACGGCTTGATCGCCGAGAACGTCGTGAGCGACCTTCAATAAAAAGGTAGAATCGACGCCGCCCGAGAAGGCGACCGCCACTTTTTCGAGCTCGCGCAAATAGTGTTTAAGTGCATCAACTTTATCCAACAGACCGACTGCCATGACTTGTCCCTCCGATGATGTTTTATTGCTGTCGACAGTGTAATACTTTTCCGCTTGAAAGACAAGCCGGCGGCGGTAATAATGAATTGCCCTCCGATCAAAACGGATAAAAGGAGTGATTATGCGGCTGGCAAGCATATTTAGGCGATTGGACGGCAAGACATTTTGGCGGGTGTGTGTGATAATACCGAAGGAGGACGAATGAATTGGGAGGAACGAAAAAGCCGGTCGGCGTCGTTGATCCGCGCAAGCAGATTTTGTTTAAGCAGATCGGAGCAAAGATCGCCTACTACAGGACGTTGCGGGGCTTGTCGCAGAAGGAATTGGCGAAGCGCTCGTGCATCAGCGAGAGCACGCTGAGTCGGCTCGAGCGCGGTCAGTACAACGACAATGTGTCGCTGTCATTGTTGATCGACATCGCGGACGGTCTGCAGATTGATCTCACGCTGTTGGTGACGTTCAGCGACATGGAAAAACAGATGTGGTGGGCGCCGATCGACAAGTAAAGGACAATTCGGAAGGAGGTGATTTCGCATGACAGAATATCAGAGGGACAGGTGTGCAAGCATTATTAAAAATGCAGCGGATGCGGCTCTGGTTGCAGGCTCGATTCCTATTCCGGTTCCCGGCGTAGATGGAGCCATGCCGTTTCAAATAAAAATGGTCATGGAGCTTGCGGATGTGTTCGATGTTTCAATGTCTACTTCCAGGGCTGCTTCGATAGTGACGAATTATTTTACCAGCGGTAGTTCGATACTGGGCTTTTTAGCTCGGAGACTTCCTGTCATTCGCGGTTTTAAAGCTGCCGAGCAGACGGAGGACTTCGGTTGGAAAGTCGCTCGAGATTTTGATAGAGGATAAAGATTGGAGTGACGGCTTTGGATAGAATCAGGGACAGCGGCTCGCCGTATACTGTCGGGCTGGAATTTCTCGACGACATGAAAAATGACGAGCTTGAAGTTCTCGTCCGCATCATTATCGATAAAGGCGACTTTTCGGAGGAACTCACCGACGATGCCGACTACCAGAAATATCATCCCGATCATCAGAAGTATACTCAGAGAATCGCTTACGAGTTCGTGGCGTTCGGCAACGATACGTTCAGGATTTTCAGCGATTGGAAATACTATAAGGATGTGCTTTGCGATGTGTGCGATCAGATGAATGTTCCGTTCAATCGGAGCCGCTCGATCGAACACATCGAACACAATCTTTTGGAGGTGGTACTTGAAAAAGCTTGGGAGGAAATGGGCGATGATGACAAGCGCGCCATGCTCAAGTCGATCGGTAAAGATAATATGCCGGTCTCGCAGGCGACGTCGGCACTGTTAATCGGAGCATTCCGCGCAGGCGGCTTTGCGTCTTATCAGATCATGGTGACGATGGTGAATGCCATAGCGAAGGCGTTTGTCGGACGCGGACTCACGTTGGCAATGAATGCCTCGTTAACTAGAGCACTCGGTATCTTGAGCGGTCCGATCGGTTGGGCGCTGACGGCATTGTGGACGGCATGGGATCTCGCGGGACCGGCATATCGCGTGACGGTTCCGGGGTGCATCTACATTGCGGCGATGCGCGCTGTTTATCAGAACGAGGAAGCGAAGAATTTTATCTTCAGGTGATTCGCTCCTCATTAACTGCAAAGGAGGTGTCAGTATGGGAAGTTTCGGTGATGCGATTCGCAATGGCATTTCAGATTTCATCGATAATGCATTTGAGGCTCAACGAGCAGTTGCAAACATGAGTGATCAAGAGTTGGTCGAAGTTGTCAGAAACAGTACCAATAAGTATCTGAGAGCAGCAGCCCAAGTAGAATGGAATGAGCGTCACGGTAAGGGCTAATCCGTTCAATACAGTATGTGCCGGTGCGCAATTGCATCGGCATTTTTTATTCGAGCGCTCCGCGCGGAGCAAAAAAAAACAGCCGCCCGAGGCGGCTTCCAATCTATGTCAACGCTTATTGGTATCGATGTTGGTGGAGACGAAGGGATTCGAACCCTCGACCCTCAGATTGCGAACCTGATGCTCTCCCAGCTGAGCTACGTCCCCGCAAGTCTCTCAACGCCCGTTATTCTAATTCAACCGTCGCCGCATGTCAAGCAAAAAATATTTTCTGATAACTCTTGACGCCAACGCTCAAAAGTTATAGACTGCAACCATTGAATTATTCACCATCATTTTTGTTTGTCAGGAGGATTAGTAATGAACAATCGCAGAAAGATCGTCGTCATCGGTACTTCCAACGTCGGCTCCGCCGTCGTCAACAAGATTGCGGACTTCCAGCTCGCATCCGAAATCGTTCTCATCGACCTCAATCAGGATAAGGCCTGGGGCGAGGCGACCGACTCCAGCCACGCTACCGCTTGCGTCTACAGCACCAATATCAAATTCCGCGCCACCGACGACTACAGCGTCTGCAAAGATGCCAACATCGTCATCATTTGCGCGGGTCCGTCCATCCGCCCCGGTGAGACTCCCGACAGACTTAAGCTCGCCGGCACCAACGCAAAGATCATGAGCTCCGTCTTCGGCAATATCTCCAAGTACACCAAGGAAGCCGTCATCATCCTCATCACCAACCCGCTCGATGTCGCGACTTATGTCGTCAGCACTCAGTTCGATTATCCGCGCGAGAAAATCCTTGGCACCGGCACCATGCTCGAGACTTATCGCTTCCGTCGCATCCTCGCCAATAAGTACGAAGTCGATCCGAAGAACATCAACGGCTATGTCCTCGGCGAGCACGGCAATGCTGCTTTCGTCGCTTGGTCGACCACCGGCTGCGCGGGCTTCCCGCTCGAGAAACTCGACGAGTACTTCCATCACACCACTCCGCTCGATAAGGAAGCTATCGAGCAAGAGCTCATCAACGTTGCTTACGACGTCATCAATAAGAAGGGCTATACCAACACCGGCGTCGCCATGGCCGCTTGCCGCTTCGTCAAGAGCGTCCTCTATGATGAGCACACCATTCTGCCGGCGTCCGCTGTGATGAACGGCGAGTACGGCATCACCGACGTTGCGCTCTCGATGCCCCGCATGATTTGCGCCGACGGCATTATGCGCGTCTTCGAAGTTGCGCTCACCGACGAGGAGCTCGAGAAGATGCATGCCGCTGCCAAATCCGTTCGCTCCGCGCTCGACGGTGCAGGCATCAAATAAGATCATTCTGTCGACGATATATACAGTCTCACAAATCAATCCGGCTGCTCCGCGCGGTCGGAGTTTTTTTTTCGGAAGGAGTTTTTATTATGCGGATCACCGTCATCGACGTCGGCGGCACTTTTATAAAGTACGCGTTGATGAATGAGCACTCGATTATCCTCGAGCGCGGCAAAATCCCTACGCCCATGTCCGATCGCGACGACTTCATCAACACCATCGTCAACATCCACAAACAATTCGATCACTCTGAAGGCATTGCCCTGTCGATGCCCGGCATCATCGACGCTGTCAACGGAGTGTGCATCACCAGCGGCGCTCTCGAGTATAATAACGGAGCTCATATCGTCGACGAAATTCAATCGAAAACCAATGTCAAAGTCACCGTCGAAAACGACGCCAAATGCGCCGCGCTCGCCGAAGTCTCCGTCGGGGCGCTCGCCGACGTAAATGACGGCTTCGTGCTCATCTTCGGTACCGCGATCGGCGGCGCTTTTATCAAGGATCGTAAAATTCATCGCGGCTCTCATTTTTCCGCCGGCGAAATTTCTTACACCGTCCCTTATATCGACGGCAGCCTCGTCGACGAAAATTTTTTGGGCTTCCAATGCGGCGTCCCTCAACTGTGCAAAGACTTCGCTCAACAAAAAAATTTGCCCGTCGAGCAAGTCAACGGCGAAATTATTTTTGCCGCGCTCGAGCAAAACGATCCGATCGCCGTCGATTGCCTCGAACGCTTCACTCGTCGCATCGCCCTTCAGATTTTCAACCTCCAGATGCTTTTCGATCCTCAACGCTTCGCCGTCGGAGGCGGCATCAGCGCTCAACCGTCCTTCGTCGAGTTCATCAATCGAAATCTCGAGCAGCTCCGCGCGAAATGCAAATACAATCTCCCCGCGCCGAGCGTCGTCGCCTGCAAATTTCAAAACGACGCCAATCTTATCGGCGCCCTCCAACATTTTCTTGTCTGAAGGGATATTTACATTTCCGCCGCCGTATTGTATTATATTCGATGTATTTTTATCGGCTCGAGCATTTTTACGAACGGGAGCGGTGATATGGGGCTCAGGATTTTGGACAAATATATTTTTCGGGAGGTTGTGCTGGCATTTTTATTCGGCATCTGCGCCTTCTCCGCCGTCTTCATCGGCTCTGGCACTCTTTTCAAAATCGCTCGTTACATCACTGATTACGGTGCGTCGTTTACCTCCGTCGTCAAGATTTTCGTCTACGGATTGCCCGCCATCGTCATGTGGACTTTTCCGATGTCGATGCTGCTCGCTTCCCTGTTGACTTTCGGTCGGCTCTCAAGCTCGAGTGAGATCACCGCCATGAAGTCTTGCGGGATCGGCTTCTCACGCATCGCCGCGCCCGCCATTTTCCTCGGGCTGATTGTCAGCGTTTGCGCCATCCTTTTTAACGAGCACGTCGTCCCTTGGGCCAACACCGCCTACAACAACGTCGTCTACTACGAAATTCAGGGCAATACCGAGATGAAGTCGCAGGATCACGTCATCGTCAAGGAGATTCGCGACGGCAAGATGCAACGGCTCGTCTACGCTCGAGAATATGAGGCGTCGAGCGAAACGCTCCGCGGCGTGACGATGCAGGAGTTCAATGATGACGGCAAAGTTATCCACGTCGAGAACGCCGACTTCGCCGAGTGGAAGGATCAGACGTGGATAATGCATCGCGGCATCATCTACGATATTTCCGAGGACGATCGGACGCAAACCATGCGTTTCGATAAGCAAATCCTCCCCGTCAAGGCAAGCCCCCGTCAGATCGTCCGCGAGCAGAAAAAGCCCGAGGAACTCACAATGGACGAGCTCAAAGCGCAAATCGAAATCATGAAGACGCAATACGTCAGCACAAGCAAACTCGAGACGGAACTGTATCAACGCGTGAGCGTGCCGCTGGCCAGCCTGATCTTCGCGCTGATCGGAGTGCCGCTCGGGCTGCAACCGACGAGAAATTCATCGTCGATGGGCTTTGCGTTGAGCGTCATCATCATATTTTTATACTACGCCGTCATGACACTCGCAAACGCGATCGGTCGGAGCGGAGCGCTGGCGCCGATGTACGCCGTCTGGATTCCGAACATCATCGGGCTGATCTGTGGGATATTCCTCGTCCGACGCGCATCACAATAAAAAGGAGAGGCTTCACCATGAATTTTTTTGAGATGGTCAAGAAATGGACCGTCAACGACTATCGCACCCAAGGCATCAAATCCGAAGTCATTATCGATATGTTGATCTCCGAGTTCGTCGCCGAGATCATCGCCTTCGGGCTCGAGGTCGACGTCAAGGATAAATCCAAAATCAAGCTCCTCGCCAAGGAATTTCCGATAAAACTCGGCGAGAAGTACGTCAAAAATACAAAGGCGTCGTACCTTATCGGCGACGACGTCAACAGGAAAATTTATCTCACCGAGCTAAACACCAACGCTTGGAATTTCCCCGGTCGAGACAATCGAGAGCAGTTGGCTTCGTTGGTCAGCGCCGAGGATGAGGGCGTCGACAAACTGTGGGACTTCTTTTTCAAGGTGCTCGATCGGCACATCAAACGCCCGACCGAGGAGAGCCGAAAATATTTTTATACGCTCCACAAATTGATCGACGGGATCGGGTTGCTGCCGAGTATGAAAATGAGCGAGCTCGAGAAGGAGATCAAGCGCGCCTTCGCCGGCTATCAGCTGTCGATCATTTACATCAGCATGCCGACGATCGATATCGATGAAAAATCCTACACCGACGGGCGCAAACTGTTTAAGGTGATGGGCGTGGTGCATTTGAAGGAGCTGCTTGACAATCCCGATGCCTTCAACGCTTATCTTACCGACGACAAGCAAAACAGCTGGGAGCCGACGCGCGAAATTCTCAATGAGCTTATGAATTACGTCAAGAAATAATTTTTCGGGTTAAACGAGCGATTGAACACGGTACCTGCTCCCGACGAAGGAGAATTGCAATGGCGGAACAAGATTCAAAGATAATATTTTGGGACAGGCATGAGGCGGCGCTGTTGATCGACCTGTGCGAGAAGGTGCAGCACAACGAGATCAAACGCGCCGAAGGCTTGGCTCAACTCTCCAAAGCACTCCGAAATCGCGCAAAACTCATGGGACGTACGATCGATGACGACTTCCGCAGTGTCGAACGCATTGCGGGGCTCTATTCGATGGTTGAATACCTTATTACCGACGGCTTACGCGGCGAATCGGGCGCCGTGCCGATTCTGGCGTCGGTGTGGCGCACCTACGTCAACGAGCCCGACGAGTTCAAAAAAATTCTCGCCGAGGCCGAATATCAATGCCGCCACAAAGTTTTCGAGTTCGACACTCACGAAGTGATAAAGCTGATCGAGGCGTCGATCAAATTCGCCAAGCTCGACGATTTGAATACCGCCGTCGACAATCTCTCGAAACTGCTCAAGGATTATGCGCATCGGCGCGGCGTCGATGACAGCGACACCTCGCGCGATGTGCCGGAGATCGTTCGAAGGTTGAGCGTGATCGACGGGCTCCGACGCGGGCGGCAGGTGGAGTCGGCGGCTCCGCGCGAAGTTTTTTTGGTCAGGCTCAGCAAGTACGACCCCGAAAAGTTTCATGCGCTCCTGCTCGAGGCCAACAAAGCATTGGGCATTGAGATCGTATTGCCTTCGAAGGAGATTATGACGGAAGTTCTTCGTACGCGCTTCCCGAACGGGCTCAAATATACGTCGTCGATTGCGATGAAGCAGTTCCGTCGGTGCTTGAGTGAAGACGAATTGCGCGATGTCGAGGACGAACATTTGATCAAGGCGCTCAAGGACATCACGATCGAGCACGGCGAAAAATTGTTCCTGCCGTACGACGAGCAGCAGCAGAAATTGATCGACGAGATTGAGGGCGTGGTGCGGGGCATTTTCGACAGCGGCTATTCGTGCGTCTACGTCGAAAAGTTATTCGAGCGCTATCGGGAGCGGCTTGCGGAGGTTCTGCACATCAATTCGGTGCTGGATTTCATGGAGCGGCAGGGTTGGGATAAGAACATCCTGTCGCGCGGCATCCCTGATATCGCCTCCGATGTGCAAAGATTTTTCCGCGCGGAGCATCGACAGATCACGTATTACGAGTTGGAGCGGGCGCTGTGGTTCATTCCATTCGAAAAACTCAAGACGGCGGTGATCGCGTCGCCGCGGATTATCGGCGTCAAACTCGAAACGTACATGGATTTGGACGCCTTCCCGCTTGCCGTCGAGGATCGCCCGAGGGTCGAGCAGGTCATAAAGAGCGCGCTGCAGCCGGTGCAATCGATGTCGGTCGAGGAATGTCGGAGGATAGTCTATCGCTCCTTCCCCGAGCTGAAAGAGGCGACGGCGGATTATACGACTCAAGGATTCGGGAGCGTGCTGCGCGGGCTTTACGGCAACAGATTTTCCTTCAATCGAAATATGATCAGCGCGGCGTGCGAGCCGGTCAGCAAGCGGCAGATGTTTGTGGACTTTTGCAATGAGCGCGAGGAGTTCACGCTTGACGAGTTGCAGGCGTATGCCGAGGAGATCAATTCTCAGATTGAATTTAAGAGTGTGCGGCGGGTGGCGATTCGCATCAGCGTCGATCAATTCCTCCGACGGGATCGGATCAAGTTTGATGTTGAGGCGATTGACAACGTGCTCGACGGGCTGATTGACGATTGCAAGTCGATCAAGAGTTTGGCGCTGCACTTCAACGAATTTCCGCCGATTGACGGTTTCGAGTGGAACGAGTACATTCTCGAGAGTTATCTGTTCTGCTTCAGTGAGCGATTCGAGCTGATCAACTCGGTGTTTTCGAAACTGAGTTGGGGCGGCGCGGCGGGGCGGCGGTCGCTGCATTTGGCGTTCGAGGACGTGGCGGAAAAAATTTTGTCGAAGTCAAAGCACTGGCGCGATCGCGAGACGGCGCTCGATCTTTTGGTCAACGAAAAAATTTTGTTGCGGCGCGCCTTCAAAGACATCGACGAGGTTATTCGAAGACTCCGCGCGGAGTTCGACTGATTTTCATCGCCCGTTATTCTGCGGGCTGATTTTTTTGGGAGGATGATATTTATGTCAGTGTTGATATGCGGCGGCGCCGGCTACATCGGTTCGCACGCCGTCAAAAAGTTCGTCGAGGCGGGCGAGGACGTGATCGTGGTCGACAGCCTTGAGACCGGTCATCGCGCCGCGCTCGATCCCGGCGTCAAACTTTACGTAGGCGACATTCGCTTCGCGACGGTGCTCGAACAGATTTTCGATGAAAACAAAATCGACGCCGTCATTCACTTCGCCGCCAACTCCCTTGTCGGTGAGAGCGTCGCGCATCCCCTGAAGTACTTCAACAATAATGTGGGCGGCATGCAATCGCTGCTCGAAGCGATGGCGCGTCACGATGTTAAGCGGATCGTTTTCTCCTCGACGGCGGCGGTTTACGGCGAGCCGACCAAGGTTCCGATCGAAGAGGACGATCCGACTCTGCCGACCAATCCCTACGGCGAGACGAAACTTGCCATGGAAAAAATGATGAAGTGGGTCAGCCGCGCCGACGGGATCGATTTTGTGTCGCTCCGATATTTCAACGCGGCGGGCGCAATCGAGGACGGCTCGATCGGCGAGGCGCACGTCCGTGAGACGCATCTGATCCCGTTGATCCTCCAAGTGCCGCTCGGCAAACGCGAGGCGATCACGATTTTCGGGACGGATTATCCGACGGAGGACGGTACTTGCATTCGCGATTACATTCATGTGCTCGACCTTGCCGACGCTCATCTCAAGGCGCTCGAATATCTCCGCGCGGGCGGCGGGAGTAATATTTTTAATCTCGGCAGCGGCGCGGGCTTTTCGGTTAAGCAGATGATCAAAGCCGCCGAAAAAGTCACCGGTCAAGCAATCAAAGTCAAGCTCGGCGATCGGCGTGCGGGCGATCCGGCGGTGCTGATCGCCTCGAGCGAAAAGGCGCGGCGCGTGCTCGGTTGGACGCCGAAATTCGACGACGTTGAAAAGATCATCGCCGACGCTTGGACGTGGCATCGCGCGCATCCCGACGGCTACAACGATTGAGCGGAGGATTCGATATGGCATTGGAAGTGGGAATGCGCAACGAAGTCGAAGGGCGCTCGAGCGAAGAAACGTCGGCGATCGCAATCGGCAGCGGCAGTCTTCGCGTGCTGTCAACGCCGTCGATGCTTGCGCTGATGGAGCGGGCGGCATCGGAGCTCGTCGAGCGGCATTTGCCCGCGGAGCAAACAAGCGTCGGCATAGCGCTCAACGTCAAGCACACGGCGGCGACTCCGATCGGGCTAAAGCTCCGCGCGGAGGCTTTGATCACGGCGCTCGACGGACGGAAAATAATTTTTGAGGTACGGGCGTTCGATGAGCGCGAAGAGATCGGCTCCGGCACTCACGAGCGCTTCATCGTCGATCGTATTAAATTTCAATCGAAAGCGGACGGCAAGAGGTAAATTTTTATGGCGGAGATCAACAATTGGGACGACCACTCGAGCCTCAACGGCACCGACGACGCCGATGTGCTCGGCAACGTTTCTTCGGGCTCGACGATTTACGCGGGCGCCGGCGATGATTCCATCACCAATTACCTTGAGAGCTCCGACACGACCGTTTTCACCGGCGCGGGCAATGACACCGTCGACCAATGGAACGGCACGGCGCTCAACGTCGTCGCGGGCGAGGGCGGCACGCTCATTCGCCTTTTTGAGGACAATACGCTCAACGTCACCTTGAACGGCGGCGCCTCCGCGCGGCTCGATCGAACCTACGGCGCCGGCTCCGACATCACTTATCACTTCGGTGAGGGCAGCGCCACGCTCGAAAATTACAGCGGCGGCGAGATGATTAAGCTCGAAAATCGCGTGCTCGACGGCGTTTCGACCGACGGCAACGATCTCATTCTTCGCGCCGGCGACAGTCGGCTCACGCTCAAAAATATGCGCGGGCGCGCCATCACCATCAGCGATCTGCTCGGCACCTCGACCCAAATTTACGCCCCCAACAATCGAACGCCCGTCGAAACGATGAAACGCTTCGTTGCTTACCTTGACGACACATCGAAGACCGACGCCGAGGACGCGCTCAAATACGCCGTTCGCGAATGCTCCGGCTTCTACGACATGCAGGACGCCATTGATTGTTTCATCGCCGATTGCCGCAATATCAACGATGCCGAGCGATTTCTGGTCGAAAAATGCGGCATCATTCTCGATAACAACGACACCGGCGCGCTCACGGGTTGGGACGCGGGCGGTATGACCGTCAAGACCGACGCGTCGATCGTTCCCGCCGACGGCGACGCCGATTATCCCTCGAGCACATTCACGCGCCACCGTTTTACTTTCACTGTGCCTTCGCGATATTTTCTCAACACGCAGGAGAGGCTTGTCGTGCAGGCTTTTTATTCGTGGTGGGCGGATTCGATCATCGATCTGATCGAGGACAGTTACGAGCTCAAATTTTCCTCGAGCGATCTCAACTTTAATAAAGCGCCGATTTCGTTTTATTACGACTCGAGCGATGCGGCGGCGGCGTACGGCGGTTACGGCATCGACATTAATATGTCGCAGGTTTCGTTCGAGGAGAGCGATCGGACCGGCGGCGGGCTGGATAAAACGCTTGCGCACGAGATGACGCACGTCATTCAATACGCCTCCTTCAACGAGGAACTGATTGAGGATTTGCCGCATTTTATGATCGAAGGCATGGCGGATTTGACGGCGGGACGCGACAATTGGACGGTGGGGGAGATTGCCGACGATCCCGACACGCTTGCCTATTATTTGACGCTCGATTACACGCCGTCATACACGCAGGATTTATATTCGGCAGGCTATATGTTCATGCGCTATTTGACGTGGCATGGCTCGGAGGAGTCGGGCGCGACGGATGAAAATCTTTTCGACGACGGCTCGGGCGGCAACGCCAACGATGTGATCAATCGAGACGGGCAAAATCTCAAATACGGCGCTCAAATGACGTACGATCGGAGCGTCGATCGATACATCGGCATCGGCGAGGCGGCGTTGAGCGTCGACGACGACGAGCACGTTGAGGTCTGGCTCAACGGTTGGGACGGAAAAACTTACGACAACATCAAAAATCTCGACGGAGGCTCCGCGCGGAACGAGGCGATATTGGCGGGCAATAATCAGTCGAACGAAATTCGCGGCGGCTCGGGCACGAATCTGATGTGGGGCGGCGATCTCGGCGACGACACGCTTATCGGCGGCGAGGGCGGCAACACCTATTTTTATCTGTACACCAACGGCGCGGATGTGATCGAGAATGCGCGCGACGATGACTTGATCAATTTGCTTAACATCGGTCTCGAGGAGATTAATTTCGGCGACATTCAAATGGACGGCGGCTCGATCAAAATCGGTATGAACGACGGCGGCTCGATCAAGGTCAACGGCGCGGCGGATGTGATTTTCCAATTGAACAACGGCGTGGGCTTTAAAGCCGATCGCTCAACGGGAGGCTGGCGCTTGAGTTGAGAGTGTTGATAAAAATATTTTCGATGGGGCTGTTCGTTTTGATGTTGACATCGTGCGGATTGCTCGAAAAAAAAATCGCGGTGACGGCGGTCGAGCGGAACGAAGTCGTGGCGGAGGTTCCGGCGCGTGCGGGCGTGAAGCTGACGATCAAATTCATACACTCGGTGCAAAAAACGCCGGTCGAGGAGGATTTGGAATTTGACGGCGAGGGCTGGATAGTGCATCGGACGCGATACAAGTCGCAGGGAGTGGGGCTGCCGTTCATGGAGTCGGACGGGGAGTTTCGACGCGAGGGCGATTGGTTTGTGATGGACGGGATGGAGCGGAGGATCGCGCTGTTGAGTCTTCGGACGGGCGTGGGCACCCAACTTACGCTCGATCTCGACGGCGCGGAGATCAAACTCTACGAGATTTTTGAGCCCGGCACTCGAGTCGATCTCGTCGTAGAATAATTTTTTTGTGGGCGCCGCCGACGCTCCCGCCCACCGAGTGCGGCGCCCAACATAGAACGCGTCCCCACCCTGCGTCGGCGGCGCCCAATCCACGTCGACAGCGCCTTGAGAGTCGAAGGGCGACAGCCCTTCATGGGGTGGGCGGGCGGGATAAAAAATTTTTTGGCGCCGCGCCCCAATTGACAGAAAATTTTATTGACACGCGTATGCAATTGGTGTAAGATTAAAAACGTCTTAAGGATCGGTTAGAAAAATTCTTAGACCCGGTCAATCATGTTTTAAATGTACGTAGGGAGGTATGTACACAATGGCAGTCAAAGTGGCTATCAATGGTTTCGGACGTATCGGTCGTCTCGCATTCCGTCAGATGTTCGACGCGGAAGGTTATGAAGTGGTCGCCATCAACGATCTCACCAGCCCGAAGATGCTCGCTCACCTGCTCAAGTATGACACCGCGCAGGGCGGCTACGCAGGCAAAATCGGCGAAGGCAAACACACCGTCGAAGCAAAAGAGAACTCGATCGTCGTCGATGGCAAAGAGATCATCATCTATGCAATCAAAGACGCGAAAGAGATCCCCTGGGGCAAACATGACGTCGATGTCGTTCTCGAGTGCACCGGCTTCTACACCAGCAAAGACAAAGCCTCTGCTCACCTCGAGGCGGGCGCAAAGAAAGTCGTCATCTCCGCTCCGGCCGGCAATGACCTCCCGACCATCGTTTACAACGTCAACCATAAGACCCTTACTCCGGACGTGAAAGTCCTTTCGGCGGCATCCTGCACCACCAACTGCTTGGCTCCGATGACCCAAGCGCTCCACAACCTCGCTCCGATTCAGAGCGGCATTATGGCGACGATCCATGCATACACCGGCGATCAAATGATCCTCGACGGTCCGCAGCGTAAAGGCGACCTCCGCCGCAGCCGTGCAGGCGCATGCAACATCGTCCCCAACAGCACCGGCGCTGCAAAAGCGATCGGGCTCGTCATCCCCGAGCTCAAGGGCAAACTGATCGGCGCTGCACAGCGCGTTCCGACCCCGACCGGCTCCACCACCCTTCTGTTCGCAGTCGTCAAAGGCGAAGTCACCAAAGAGCAGATCAACGATGCTATGAAAGCAGCTGCCAACGAGTCCTTCGGCTACAACGAGGAAGAGATCGTCTCCAGCGACATCATCGGCATGAAGTACGGCTCGCTCTTCGATGCAACTCAGACCATGGTCAGCCCGATTGGTGACGGCAACACCCTCGTCCAGGTCGTCAGCTGGTATGACAACGAGAACTCCTACACCAGCCAGATGGTTCGCACCATC
The DNA here is from genome assembly GCA_946411735.1 of uncultured Selenomonadales bacterium. Lineage (GTDB taxonomy): Bacteria > Bacillota > Negativicutes > Selenomonadales > Selenomonadaceae > Quinella. The sequence continues at coordinate 13,678 of CAMKFB010000017.1, read as the reverse complement.
AAATACTTCGCAGAGCTGAAGTAATTCATTCTCGTCAAAACAAAAATCAATAGATCATGACTCTTGCGGTCCGGCTCTTCATAAATGTTGGGCCGAACCGCTTTTTGTTTCAATTCTAAGGAGGATCGTTTCATGAACAAAAAGAACATCAAAGACATCAACGTCAACGGTAAAAAGGTGTTCGTCCGCGTCGACTTCAACGTGCCGATGGATGAGAATCAGAACATCACCAACACCACCCGCATCGAGAAAACCCTCCCGACGATCAACTATCTGCTCGACAACGGCGCGGCGGTGATCCTTGCCTGCCACGTCGGTCGTCCGACCGAAGCGCGCGAGCCGAAGTTCTCGACGAAACCGATCGCCGCAAAGCTCTCCGAGCTCCTCGGCAAGGAAGTCAAGTGGGCTGAGGATTGCATCGGCGAGCCGGCAGAAAAGGCTGCCGCCGATCTCAAGCCCGGCGAAGTCCTCCTGCTCGAAAACCTCCGCTATCATAAAGAAGAAAAGAAGAATAAGCCGTCCTTCGCGAAAAAATTGGCGGCGCTTGCCGATATCGCGGTCGATGACGCGTTCGGCGTTGCGCACCGCGCGCATGCTTCCAACGTCGGCATCACTCATTTCCTCGAGACCGCTTCCGGCTTCCTGATGGAAAAAGAGATCAATTACATCGGCAAGACGCTCGAGAACCCGCAGCGCCCGTTCGTGGCGATCATCGGCGGCTCGAAAGTCTCCGACAAGATCAACGTCATCTCCAACATGATTGACAAGGTCGACACGATCATCATCGGCGGCGGCATGGCGCATACGTTTGATGCCGCCAAGGGGCTCGGCGTCGGCACTTCGCTCTGTGAGCGCGACAAGATCGATCTTGCCAAGGGGCTGCTCGAGAAAGCCGAGAAGAAGGGCGTCAAGGTCGTCCTCCCCGTCGACATCGTTGTTGCGGATAAATTTGCGGCGGATGCAAACAGCAAGGTCGTTCCCGTCGACCAGTGCCCCGATGATTGGATGGGGCTCGACAGCGGTCCCGCGACCTCCAAAGAGTACGTCAAGGCGCTCGAGGGCGCAAAGACGATTATTTGGAACGGCCCCGTCGGCGTGTTCGAGTTCGAGAAGTTTGCGACCGGCACGCTCGAGGTTGCAAAGGCAGTCGCCGATGCTACCGATAAAGGCGCGATCTCGATCGTCGGCGGCGGCGATTCGATCGCGGCGCTCAAGAAAACCGGCTTGAGCGGCAAGATTTCTCACATCAGCACCGGCGGCGGCGCCACGCTCGAGTTCCTCGAGGGCAAAGTCCTGCCGGGCATCGATGCAATTGACGGCGTCGGACGCGTTCCGATCATCGCCGGCAACTGGAAGATGAACAATACGATCAAAGCGGGCGTAGCGCTCGTCGAAGAGTTGATTCCGCTCGTCAAGAATGCGGATTGCCGCGTTGTGGTCGGCGCTCCCGCGACCGCGCTTGCCGCCGTTGCCAAGGCTGTCAAGGGCACCAACATTCATGTCGCCGCGCAGAACGTGCACTGGGCGAAGTCCGGCGCGTACACCGGCGAAATTTCGACAGAGATGCTCAACGAGATCAACGTCGATTACGTCATCCTCGGTCACAGCGAGCGTCGTGATTACTTCGGCGAGACCGATGAGGGCGTCAACAAGCGCGCGCATGCGGCGTTCGATGCGGGCATCACGCCGATCATCTGCTGCGGCGAGCCGCTCGAGATTCGCGAGGCGGGCACTTACATCAAACACGTCGTCGATCAGATCAACGCCGCGCTCGAGGGCTTCACTGCGGCGGAAGTCAAGAAACTCGTCATCGCTTATGAGCCGATTTGGGCGATCGGAACCGGCAAGACCGCCACGTTCGAGCAGGCTGAGGAAGTTTGCAAGGCGATCCGCGAGGCGGTTGCCGCGAAGTTCGATCAGGATGCGGCGGACGCCATTCGTATTCAGTACGGCGGCAGCGTCAAGCCGGCAACCATCAAGGCGCTCATGGAGCAGCCCAATGTCGACGGCGCGCTCGTCGGCGGCGCTTCGCTCAAGGCGAAAGACTTCAGCGAGATCGTCAATTTCTGATTCGTAAATCGTATCAGCGCACAGAATAATAACAGCGGCGGCGACCGGTTGAACGTTGCCGCCGCTTATTTGATCAACAGCATAGGAGAGCAAAACATGGCTACTATCAAACACGCGCCCATCTGCCTTATCATAATGGACGGCTGGGGCATCGGCGAAGAGTCCGATAAGTACAACGCGATTCAGGTCGGCAAGACTCCGATTCTCGACGCGCTCACCAAGAATTATCCCAACAATCAGCTGCAGGCGAGCGGCGAGTACGTCGGGCTGCCCGACGGTCAGATGGGCAACTCCGAGGTCGGTCACATGAATATCGGCGCCGGTCGAGTTATCTATCAGCCATTGACGAAGATCACCAAGTCGATCAAGGACGGCGATTTCTTCACCAATCCCGCGCTCACCAAGATCACCGACGCCGTCAAATCCTCCGGCGGCGCGCTTCATCTGATGGGGCTGCTTTCGCCGGGCGGCGTTCATTCGCACACCGATCACCTCTACGGGTTGTTCGAGCTTGCCAAGAAGAAGGGCATTGGGACGGTCTACGTCCATGCCTTCCTCGACGGGCGCGACGTGCCTCCGAGTTCGGCGGCGGAATATCTTGAGACGCTCGAGAAGAAAATGGCTGAGGTCGGCGTCGGCAAGACCGCGACGATTTCCGGTCGTTACTACGCAATGGATCGCGATAAGAGATGGGATCGCGTGAGCAAGGCTTATAACGCGATCGCGAAGGCGGATGCTCCGAAGGCGGCAAGCTCCGCGGAGGCGATCAAGGCTTCCTACGACAACAAAGTCACCGACGAGTTTGTAATCCCCGTGGCGATCGGCGATTATGCCGGCGTCAAGAAGGGCGACGGGATCATCTTCTTCAACTTCCGCCCCGATCGCGCCCGCGAGATCACTCACGCCTTTACCGATAAATCCTTCGAGGGCTTCCCGCGCGTTGAGGAGCTCGTCGGCATTCCGTTTGCGACCATGACTCAATACGAGGAAGGGCTCAACGTCGATGTGGCTTATCCGCCCGAGAGCGTCAAGAACGGGCTGGGCGAGACGATCAGCAAAGCCGGCTTGACACAGTTGCGCATCGCTGAGACGGAAAAATACGCGCACGTCACATTCTTCTTCAACGGCGGCGTCGAGGAGCCGTATGCGGGCGAAGATCGCGTGCTCGTTCCTTCGCCGAAGGTTGCCACCTACGATCTCAAGCCCGAGATGAGCGCCCCGACCGTCACTTACGAGGTCGTCAAGGCGATTCTCTCCGAGAAGTACGATTTCATTATCCTCAACTACGCCAACGGCGATATGGTCGGTCACACCGGCGTGATGAAGGCGGCGGTGCAGGCGGTCGAGACCGTTGACACCTGCGTGGGCATTTTCGTCGAGTGCATGAAGAAGGTCGGCGGCGAGGTCGTCATCATTGCCGATCACGGTAACGCCGACAAGATGTACGATTACGCGCTCAAGGAGCCGTTCACCGCGCACACCACCAATCCGGTGCCGATCATCGTCGTCAGCGATCGCGTCGAAAAAGTTGAGGCGGGCGCCCTTTGCGATGTCGCGCCGACGCTTTTGACAATGGCGGGCATGGAAATTCCGGCGGAAATGACCGGCAAGTCGCTCGTCACGCTCAAATAATTTATCGCTCGAGACAATGAAAAAGCCGCCACCCCGCGAGGGGCGACGGCTTCTTTTTATGCTTCGGTCGGAAAAAATTATTTCGCTTTGATGATGATGTCGGGCTCGTCGATCACTTTCACGCCGTTGGCTTTGAGGAATTGCACGATCGCTTGACCGCTCTCGGTCGTAGAGCCGACCACGACCGCAGTCTTGCCCGCGCCTTGGAACGCTGCCGCCGCGCCTTCGCTGATCGAAATCTCGTCGCCGAACTGCACTTTCGGAATCGGTTTGTCCTCGACGTGAATGCTGCCGCTCATGAGATCGCCCGCGCCGCCGTCGAATTTGATCACGATATGCCCGAGGCTCTTGAGGTTGTTGTTGACATCCTCGCCGACCTTCAAGATTTTGTATTCGGAATCGACAATCTTGATCACGTCGCCGACTTTCACCACGCCGTCGAGCTTATTGCCGCTGTGCAGAACCGCGAAGCTGCGGAGCTCGGGGAAGACCATCGAGTCCTCGAAGATGACCAGCATCTTTGCCTTGCTCGTGAAGTCCGCGACCTGCTCGCCGACTTCGACCACACGCGTGCTGTAGTATTTGTTCGCCATCAAAAAACCCTCCCATAATCTGACTCGAGAACAGCAGAAAACTTTTAATCGATCATACATTCGCCGATTGCGCGATTAATCCTGCCGCCGATAAAATTTTTGTCCTGCGCGACGGCTCCGCGCTTTGGAGCGCCGGGGGCGACGGAAAAATGTTTTCTTGGGGCGCCACCGACGCTCACACCCACAGCGGTAGGCGCCCGACTGAGTACGCGATGCCCACCCGCGTCGGCGGCGCCCCGATCTTCGGCGGCAGCCCACATCAACCGGCGGCGACCACATCAACCAGCGGCGACCACATCAGCCGACGGCGACCACATCAGCCGGCGGCAGCCTCAGCCGGCGACAGCCTTAGCGGGACGGAGGGCGGCAGCATTTAAAGGGCGGGCGGGTGGGACAATTATTCTTCGCCGATGATGCGCACCTCGGGGCTCAACTTCACCGAGTACGTCTCGAACACCCGCCGCTTTACTTCGTCGATCAGCCGCAATACGTCCGCCGCCGTCGCTCCGCCCGCGTTCACCACAAAACCCGCGTGCTTCTCCGACACCATCGCTCCGCCAATCCGCAGCCCCTTCAGCCCCGTCTTGTCGATCAGCGTGCCGGCGAAATGCCCCTCAGGTCGTTTGAACGTCGAGCCCGCCGACGGATATTCCAACGGCTGTTTGCTCCGTCGTCGCTCCGTGAAATCCTCCATCGCGCTCTTGATCCGATCAACCTCGCCGTCCTCAAGCTCAAGCTCCACTTCGCAGATCGCATGCCCGTTCGTTTGAAACACGCTCCGTCGATAGCCCAAGTCAAGTTCGTTGCCGCGAAGCTCCACGCAACGCCCGTCACGCGACACTGCGCGCACTACCGACACCACGTTCTTCATCTCGCCGCCGTATGCGCCCGCGTTCATGAAAACCGCTCCGCCGATCGAGCCCGGGATGCCGCACGCAAACTCTAAGCCCGATAAGCCGTTGTCAGCCGCAAAGTTCGACACATCTTTCAGTCGAGCGCCCGCGCCCGCAATCAGCTTGCGACCTTCGCGCTTGATCGTCGAGAACTCGCCGTTGAATTTCATCACCACGCCCCGAATCCCGCCGTCGAGCACCAACACATTCGAGCCGTTTCCGAGGATCGTGCAGGGAATGTTGCGTTCGCTCGTCAGTTTGAAGATCGCGATCACTTCTTCGATCGACGAAGGAAAGATCAGCACATCAGCCGCGCCGCCGATTTTGAACGTCGTGTGCTCGCTCATCGGCGCATCCAATAAAAATTGTTCCGCGCGGAGAAAATTTTTGAGATCCGCCGCCAAATTTTCTTTCCAACTCATGACTTGAGCACTGCTCCCGTCGACGCCGAGGTCGTTAATTTCGCGTACCGCGCCAGATAGCCCGTCTTGATTTTCGGCTCCGGCTTTACCCAAGCCGCACGTCGCCGCGCCAATTCCTCATCGCTGATCTCAAGCTCCAACTTCCGATTCGGAATGTCGATCGATATGATGTCGCCGTCCTCTATGAGCGCAATCGGACCGCCCTCCATCGCCTCCGGCGAAACATGCCCGATGCACGCGCCTTGGCTCGCGCCGCTGAATCGACCGTCCGTGATCAGCCCGACCTTGAGCCCCATGCCCGTGATCACCGCCGTCGGATTGAGCATCTCCTGCATGCCCGGACCGCCCTTCGGTCCTTCGTAGCGAATCACAACCACATCGCCGTCGTGAATCGCCCCGTCCATAATCGCGTTGACGCCCTCCTCTTCGGAGTTGAAGCAGCGCGCCGTGCCCTTGTAGACGAGCATATCCTCTTTGACGGCGGACGCCTTGACGACCGCGTAGTCGGGACAGAGATTGCCGCGCAGAATCGCAATGCCGCCCGTCGCGCGATAGGGATTGTCGACCGTCCGAATCACATCCGCGCGGAGAATTTCCGCGTCCTTGATCCGATCGCCCAGCGTGCCCGTCACCGTCAGTGCGTCGAGGTGCAGCAGATTTTTCTTCGACAGCTCGTGCATCACCGCGTTGAGCCCGCCCGCTTCTTCCAAATCTTGCATGTGATGAGTGCCTGCCGGCGACAGCTTTGTAATATACGGCGTCCGACGGCTGATCTCATCGAACAGCATCGCCGGTATTTCGATGCCCGCCTCGTGAGCGATCGCTGTCAGGTGCAGCACCGTATTCGACGAGCCGCCGATGCCCATGTCGACCGTGATCGCATTTTCAAACGCCTTGCGCGTCAAGATGTCGCGCGGTTTGATATCGCGCTTCAACAGCTCGAGCACAACTTTGCCCGCCAATTTCGCAAGGATCAAGCGCGCGCCGTTATAAGCGGCAGGGATCGTGCCGTTGCCGGGCAATGCCATGCCGAGCGCCTCCGACAGACAGTTCATCGTGTTGGCGGTGAACAGCCCCGCGCACGAGCCGCAACCGGGACAAACTTTCGCCTCGAGCTCCGTCATTTCCGCCTCAGTCATTTGCCCCGCCGCGAATTTGCCCGCCGCCTCGAACGCTTGACTCACGCTGACATCGCGCCCGTGAAAGCGCCCCGCCAACATCGGACCGCCGCTGACGATCACGCTCGGGATGTTGAGCCGCGCCGCCGCCATCAGCATGCCCGGTACAACCTTATCGCAGTTCGGGATCAGGATCAGCGCGTCGAAACCGCTCGCCATCGCTACCGCCTCGATCGAATCCGCGATCAGCTCGCGACTCGCCAGCGAAAATTTCATGCCCGTGTGACCCATCGCAATTCCGTCGCACACACCAATCGCCGGAAATTCGATCGGAGTGCCGCCTGCCGCCGCCACGCCCAATTTCGCCGCCTCGGTGATCGAGCGCAGATGCATGTGCCCGGGAATGATCTCGTTGAACGAATTGCAGATGCCAATCAGCGGACGGCTCAACTCGTCGGGACCGAAACCGTTGGCATGAAACAGCGAACGATGCGCGCAACGCGTCGCGCCCTTCTTGACGATATCACTTCGCATAAACATCTCTCCCATATTTTTTTCAACGGTAAATTCGCCGTCAATCAAAACTATCCTGCCTGCCGTCGAACGTTGAAGACCGCCGCGTACATCGCCGGCAGCACCAACAGCGTCAGCACCGTCGCCAACGACAGCCCGCCCGCGATCGCCACCGCCATCGGTCCCCACAGGTTGCTCGACATCAGCGGCACCATCCCGAGGATTGCCGCCGCCGCCGTCAACATTATCGGTCGAAACCGCAGCACCGCCGAGTCGACCACCGCCGCCCACGGCGTTTCGCCCGCCGCCAAGTGCTTTTGTATTTGGTCGATGAGGATCACCGAGTTGCGGATGATCATTCCCGACAGCGCCAGCACGCCCAGGTTCGCGATGAAGCCCAGCGGCTTGCCCGTCAACAGCATCACCCACGTCACGCCGATCAGCCCCAGCGGCGCCGTCGACAGCGTCAACAGCATCAGCGGCGCGCTCCGCAATTGAAACATCAGCAGCGTCATTATGATGAAAATCATCGCCGGCAGCGGCACGAGCAGGTAATCCATCGACTCGTCGCTGTCCTCGAGCGCGCCCGCCACATCGATTTGGCAACCGAGCGGCAGTCGCTCCCGAATGTCCGCGAGTGAATCAAACGCCTCTTGAGTTGCGTCGTCCGCCGTCCCCTCTTTGATCTCCGCGCACACCGTGATCGTCGGTCGCAGGTTGCGCCGCTTGATCAATCCGTCTTCGTTCTCGAGTGTGATCTTCGCGATCTGCTCGAGCGGCACATAGCCCGCCGCCCCGAGATATATCGGCAAGTCCTTCAGTTGCGACAGCGTTTGACGATCGCGCGCCGCCAGCCGCAACTCGATGTCGATTGTTCGATCGTCGATATAAAATTGCGCCGCCGCCGCCCCGTTGATCTCCGTGTAAATCGTTTGCGCAATCGCGTGGCTCGACAGCCCCATCGTCCGCAGCTTGTCTTGATCAAGCTCGAGACGCAAAATTTTGCTCCGCTCGATCCAATCGAGATGAACGTTGAAGTTGTTCGGATTCGCCGCCACGCGATCGGCAACCTCGTCGGCAATTTTCTTGACGGCGTCGACATCGTAGCCCGACACGCGCAACATTATCGGATAATCCGCCGGCGGCCCCATCGGGATGAATTTGATGTGGCTCCTCACATTCGGAAAATGATCGTCGAGCTCCGCGCGGAGTTCTTCGGTCAATTGCTCCCGCGCGTCGATGTCCCGCGCGACGATGACGAATTGCGCGTAATTGTCCCGCTCGAGCACCTGATCGATCGTCAGCACGAACATCGGCGCCCCCTCACCCACGTAGTGAGAGTAATTCGAGATGAGCTCCGCGCGGCTGTCGAGGAAGCGCGCCAAGCGATCCGCTTCCGCTTGCGCCGCCGCCATCGACGAGCCCTCCGGCAACGTCATTTCGACGATCAGTTCGGGACGGAGCGACGGCGGGAAAAATTCCTGATTGACATAATCCAGCGCATAAACGGACGCCGCAAAAGCGAACGCCGTCAAGCTCAGCACAATCCAACGGTGATCCAAAAAACTTTCGAGCATGCGCCGAAATATCTTATAGAAACGGTTTTGATACGGATCGTGCTCGACCGCCGCGCCCTTTACCCGAATGATGCGGTAGCCGTAGAGCGGCGCGATCATCACCGACGCGATCCACGACAGCATCAGCGCCGACACGATCACGGGAAAAAGCGTGTTGCAAAATTCGCTGGCGACTCCGACCGAGAATGCGACGGGAATAAAGCCCGCGCAGGTGATCAGAGTGCCGGTCAACATCGGTTTGGCGGTCTGCTCGAAAGCGTAGCAAGCCGCGCGGAAACGATCCATGCCGCGCTCGAGTTGCACGCTCATCATCTCGACGGCAATGATTGCGTCGTCGACCAGCAGCCCGAGCGATATGATCAGCGCGCCGAGCGATACCTTGTGCAGGTCGATGCCGAGCGCGAACATCGCAACGAAAACGCCCGCCAATACAAGAGGGATGCAGCCGGCAACGACCAGCCCCGTCCGCAAACCGAGCGACAAGAAACTGACGCCGAGCACGATGATGATCGCCTCGCGCAGCGTGTTGACGAACTCTCCGATCGAGTCCTCGACCACCGCCGGCTGATCCGAGACTTGATGAATTTCCAACCCGAGCGGCAGATCGCTTTGAACGGCGTCCATCAGCGCACGAAGATCATCGCCGAGGCGGAGGATGTTGCCGCCTTCCTCCATCGATACCGCAATCCCGATCGCGGGTTCGCCGTCGAAAAACATCTTCGGCTCCGCCGGCTCGACGAAGCGCCGCTCGACCGTCGCCACATCTGACAGTCGAAATACCCGCCCGTCGGCATCGATCGGCAAATTCTTGATCGCCTCGAGATCGTCAAACACGCCCGTCACGCGCACATAAACGTTGTCGGACGCCGTCTCGAATTTGGCGGTCGGCGTCAGTTGGTTTTGAGTGTTGAGCGCGTCGGCGATCGCTTGCGGGCTCAAACCGAGTCCCGCCAGCCGCGCGTGATCAATCTCGACGTAAATTTTCTCCGATTGCACGCCGAGCAGCTCGACCTTCTGAACGCTGTCGACGCCGAGCAGCATCTGTCGAATATTCTCCGCCTCGTGCCGCATCTCTTCATAAGAAAAGCCGTCGCCCGTCAGCGCATAGATCGATCCGAACACATCATCAAACCGATCGTCATAATACGGTCCGTAAACGCCATCGGGCAAATCGCCCTTGATGTCCTCGCAAAAATTTCGAACGTCGCGCCACGTCGGTCGAACGTCCGCCGGCGGAATGTCGTCGCGCAACATCACGTAAATCACCGTAAAGCCTGCGTACGTTTCGCTCTCGAGTATGTCAAGCCCGGGCGTGTCCTGTATTCGCTTCTCGAGTTTGTCGGTCACCTGCCGCGCCATCTGATCCGCGCTCGCGCCCGGCCACGCCGCCGTCACCACCATCTCTCGAATCGTAAAGCTCGGGTCCTCCATCCGCCCCAGATTGATGTATGAAAAAATCCCGCCGAGCGCCGTCATCACGATAAAATACCACACCAGACTTTGATTCTTCAGCGAGACCTCCGTCAAATTTCTCATGAGCCCTCCGTGCGAACTTTTTGTCCGACGCGCAATTTGTGAACGCCGGCAGTCACGACAATCTCGCCGCGCTTTATTCCCTCGACGACCACATCATTGCCGTCGAGCCGTCGAACCGTCACGGGCTTGAGCCGAACCGTTTGATCGCCCTCGACCGTCCACACCTTCGGTTGAGCGTCCGAACTGTAAAGCGCCGACATCGGCAGTATGATCGAGCCGCCGCCGTCCGCACGCTCTGTCAAGGTTGCATTCGCCGTCATCCCGAGCTGCACTCCGCGCGGAGGCTCCGTCAAGGTGATGCGCACGCGATAGGTTTTCGAAACCGCGTCCGCCATCGGCGATATCTCCCGCACCACGCCGCTCGTTTCGCCCGACAGCGCCCAAAATGAGATCGTCACCGGCGTTCCGATTTCGACTGCAGCAAGTCGATTCTCCGGCACGTTGATCTCGACCTCGAGCTCGTTGGTTTGAATGAGCGTCAGGACTGTTTGACCCGCCGCGATCACTTGCCCCGCCTCGACGTTGACTGCCGAGATCACGCCGTCCGCTTCGGCGATCAAATTCGTGTAGGACAGCGCGTTGCGACTTTGCTCGGCGGCGGCGACTGCATTGTCGTAAGCGGCGCGCGCCGATTCATACGCCGTGCGGTACTGATCGAGCGTGGCGGCGGGGATCGCGTCTGATTGATAAAGTTGCGTGTATCGATTGAGATCGGATTCGGCAAGCCGCAATTGAGCCAGCGCCGCCTCGACCTGCGCCGCGCCCTGATTGACTTGCTGAACGATATCCTTCGTGTCGAGCGTCATCAGCACATCGCCGACCGCGACGCGGCTGCCCACGTCGACCGCGCGACCGATAAGCCGCCCGCCCACTTGGAAGGACATATCCGTCTCGTAGCGCCCGCACACCGTTCCGGCGTAATTGCTCTCTGATGTGGTCTCGACGGAGCCGGCGCGCTGCGTCTTGACAAACGGCACACGCGGCTCGCTCACTTCTTCTTCCGAACAGCCGCCGACCGTCATCGCCGCGACAATCAGCGCCGTCAACAAAATTTCTTTACTCATAACACAAAACTTTCGCCGTCGACAAAAATTATCCTGCCGATTATAATATGCGCGAGGTGAAAATATGAAATTTGACTATCACATGCATTTCGAGTACGGCGACTACGACGAAGGCTGGGTGCAGGGCTTTTTCGACGCGGCGGCTCGACGCGGGCTCGACGAGATCGGTATCAGCGAACACTCGCATACCTTCCCCGAGTTCGAGCAGCTTTACTACGACGATTTGACGCTCGACGACTCAACCGTCGGGCGCTTCCAACGCGCGTGGCTCAAAAAAAATAAATTCAAGCATACGCTCGAGGATTACTTCCGATTTATGGCTCGGTTGAAGTCAAAGCACGCGGTCAAGATCGGCATCGAGGTCTGCAACTTCCGCGATCAATCGGCGGTCGAAAAAATTTTGCACGCGTGGGATTTTGATTATGTGATCGGCTCAATTCATTTCCTTGACGGTTGGGGGTATGACGCCTCGGCGCTGATCGACGAGTGGGCGCGTCACGATCTCCGCGATCTCTACGATCGATATACGACGGAGATCGAGCGGCTGGCGTCGGCGGGGCTGTATGATGTGCTCGGGCATCCGTTCAACCTGCGGCTGTTCAACGTGTTGCCGACATTCGACGAGACGGAATATCTCGAGCGGGCGGCTCGGGCGCTGTCGGCGGCGGGCATGGCGATCGACATCAACACCGGCACGAAGTACCGATATCCGATTGGAGAGATATCACCGTACGTGAAATTCATGAAGATCGCGGCGGAGTATCGACTGCCGATCATCACGTCGTCGGACGCGCATCAGCCGGAGGATTGCGGGCGTTTCATCGACGAGGCGATCGAATATGCGCGCGGCTTCGGCTACGAAACTTGTCTGCAATTCGCTCGACGGCGGCGCGAAGAAGTTCCGCTCGGATAAAAAAATCAGGCGCCCGACTGTCGGACGCCCGTTTTTTATTTCTATATCAATATTAACGTTTCGAGAACTGGGAGGCCTTGCGCGCCTTCTTGAGACCGTACTTGCGACGCTCCTTCTCGCGCGGATCGCGTGTCACGAAGCCCGCCTTCTTGAGCGCCGGACGCAAGCCGTCATCGAGCTCCATCAGCGCGCGCGTGATCCCGTGGCGGATCGCACCCGCTTGACCGGTCGTGCCACCGCCCTTCACTCCGACGATCACATCATACTTATCGTTCATCTCAGTCAAGACCAGCGGTTGACGAACGATCAGCTCGAGCGTCTTGAGCCCGAAATATTCTTCCATCGGACGACCGTTGATCGTAACCTTGCCGTCGCCCGGCACCAACCGTACTCGCGCCACCGAAGTTTTGCGCCGACCCGTGCCGTAATACATCACTTGTGCCATTTATATATCACCTCGTTATCGAATATTGAGCTCGACGGTCTCGGGCTTTTGCGCCGCGTGCGGATGCTTGCCGTCCTTATAGACGTAGAGCTTGCGAAACAGATCGGCGCCAAGTTTGTTTTTCGGGAGCATTCCCTTGATAGCGTGCTCGATGACGCGCTCGGGGAATTTTCTCATCCAATCGCCCGCCGCCTCGAATTTCGCGCCGCCGGGATAACCGGTGTGATGGAAATAAATCTTCTTTTTGAGTTTCTTGCCGGTGAACACCGCCTTCGACGCGTTGATGACGATCACATAATCGCCGGTGTCGACGTGCGGAGTGAAAATCGGTTTATTTTTGCCGCGAAGAATCTTCGCCGCTTCAGCTGCCAAGCGTCCGACGGTCTTGCCTTCGGCGTCGAGCAGATACCATTTCTTTTCGACATCACTTGCTTTTGCCATGAAGGTCGTCTTCATTGGATTGCTCATTAAAAATCCCCCCAAGGGTCTAATAATTTCTGTCGATGAACACAGCGACCGCCCGGGGCTTGTGGAACGCTCACTTATTCATACGAAAGAGATTTTATACAAACCGCCGATCGAAGTCAAGCAGTTTTTTCCCGCCCGCCCACCCTTTGCGCCTTGCAGGCGCCACGCTTACGGGGGCTGCCGCCCCCGCACCCCCGCTTGATCGAAATCACTGCCTTCGATCAGCCGCCGCCTTCGATCAGCCGCCGTCACCTTCGACCGCCGTCACCTTCGACCGATCGCCGTTGCCGTCGACCAACCGTCACTGCCCTCGACCAGCCGCCGTCACCTTCGACCAGCCGCCGTCGCCCCCGACCAACCGCCGCGCCGTCGACCAACCGCCGTCACCGTCGACCGCCGTCACCTTCGACCGACCGCCGTCACCTTCGACCAGC